>NZ_CACSIH010000160.1:0-223 GCF_902705805.1 Alteromonas alvinellae
TACTCAGAATCTCTGTTCCGCACAGTCAAATACTGCCATAGATGGCCGAGTGAAGGCTTTAAGTCGCTGGAGGAAGCGCGAGCCTGGGTGCGAGATTTTGTCCGCTGGTATAACACCGAACATCGCCATAGCCGCATAAGATTCGTTACCCCAGAGCAGCGACACAAAGGTGAAGACCAACAGATACTGGCAAAGCGCACTGAGTTATATGCCGAGGCAAAAG
>NZ_CACSIH010000161.1:0-504 GCF_902705805.1 Alteromonas alvinellae
TGCGTATTTCGGTGAATCCGATCGGTCGTTTCGGTTTTATCCGATCACTTTTTCATCTTCTTTTTCGTCCCTGCAGTTTTACCTTAAGTGATCGGATTGGTCTAGTTTTCTCATCGATTCGCCAGCCAGTTCAATTCGATGACTGTTGTGCAATAAACGGTCGAGTAATGCATCTGCCACAGTGGGGTTACTGATGAGTTTGTACCATTCGGTAACGGGTAACTGGCTGGCGATAATGGTACTGGTGTTTTGGTATCGCTCTTCCATCACATCAAGTAAGTCATTAGCCTGACGTGCGCTCAGTTTTTCCATTCCCCAGTCGTCCAGGATGAGCAGCTTTTTCTTAGCGAGTTGTGCAAGCTGTTGTCGGTAACTGCCATCGGCGTGGCCGATATTCAGTTCATCAAGAAGCTGCCCAAGTCGGTAATATCGCACCGTATGATGTTGTTCACAGGCTTGTCTGGCTAACGCGCATGCGAAGTACGTTTTTCCGCACCCTGTTGC
>NZ_CACSIH010000162.1:0-19540 GCF_902705805.1 Alteromonas alvinellae
TGACCCTAGCATAGTGCTCTCAGCACCGCTTCTGGCTTCTAAAGAATGAAATTGAAGCCCTTTCACATCCCAAGATGCTTCACTTTGGGTAAAATCACCGTTCGCTAGAACGTTGGTGGTGTAACTGCCCTCGTCAACCAGTCCATCATCATCTAGGTCGATGTCTGTATATGCGTGTGTGCAAGAGGAAAGAAATAGATAGAGGAAAAAGCACTTAGTTATTATTTTTAACGGTTTCACTTCTTTTCCTTAGTTGAAATGAAAGTGGCCATAATAATAATTACTTTGTTTTAGATACAGCCAAAGGCTACGGCCAAAGTCCTTTTTATGCCATCAAAAACAAATACTTAAGATTGCAATAGAAACACAGTACGTAATTAATGTCAATTTGTATAAAACTTCCCTGCTATAACTAAAAATAACACTGGCTCCTGTTAAGTATGCAAGATGGGCAGCATAACATGAAAAATCTCATCGAAAGAGTGTTGCTAATTCAGGGGTATAGGATCACAGTGAGTCAATTTTTTGTTGCTCCAATAGATTGAGCCAGTCTTGTATGCCTCTTCATTGATGTCGCTGCATGTTCATTCTGCTTGGTAAAGAGAGCACCATACCGTAGCTAACTTATGGATTAAATGTGGGGATTGCCAGACGCTCATAATAAAGGTTATGTCTCAATAATGATAACAGGAGGGTTGAATGTTTATAATTTGGGCGTTACTTCACCACGCTAATTTAACTTGATGGCTTGAGAGCTCCATAAGATGTCTCCAGAGGTATGCAGAAAAACTACCATTCCGCATACCCCATAGACTTTATTGATAGTTAAGCTATTCACATAGACTAACCAATGCCTCAGACTTTGATTAATTGGTTAGATCATAGTTTATAGATTTTACGGTACTTAAGCCGCTCACCTCACCATAAACCAGAATGTTGATTACACCAGAGCTGCTTGTATGATAAATCTTAGGCTTACTGTCCCACTCATTACCCAATTCTATTTGCCCAATGCTTTCACCCGCAGAACTTCGGATATTCAACTGCCACGCACCATTAGTTTTCCTTTTACCGAAAAGTGCAATATCAGAGCTTCTTGCAGCGTCTCTATCAATATCTCCCATGTACTCAAAAGACACATCTTCCCAATTATCTGGCCAACCTGTACTAGAAATAGTGTTATTTCTATCTCTACCATCTTTGACAATCATTTGATAACGTCCGGCTTCCTCTCTAAAGCCTACTAAAGCAAACTCACGCTGAGAATCATCATTTAAATCTCTAACTCTGAATAGCTCGAAGTCCGTCAACTCTGGCCACGAATATATGCCCAATGTACCAGCTCTATCTACTCCGCTTTTCGTGAAAAATTGAACTCGGCCATCATCTAACCGCTTAGCCAAGAGTCCATAGTCCAAACTACCATCTTCATTTATGTCGCCCGCGGTTCTCCAAGAAAAATCAGAATAATTAGCAGGGAAATTATAAGAACCAATCTTTTCACCATCTTGGCCAGAGCTAATTCTCACTTGGATTTTTCCGTTCGACTTTTGACCTATCATTGAAACATCTTGAACTCCATCACCATTAAAATCACTAAACCAGTTGTATTCTGCTTTTGAATAGATAGATGGATAAGAATGAAGCGCTAACCTTTCGCCAGTTACGGCATCCTTAACAAACAACTGAGGGCGACCGCCATCTTTGAACTTTCCTTGAATTGCGACATCAATAATACCGTCACCATTTGCATCTGTAGCCAACAAAAATTTAATGTCAGACCAATTTCCCGGCCAGTTGTGAACGACTACTCTTTCTCCCGTAACTGGGTCTTTAACAAATAACTGTGCCTTTTTAAGATTGTCACTTTCACCAACAAAATCAACGAAACCAAAGAGTCCAATCTCATTTACACCATCGCCGTTAATATCATCAAGGTGAACAAATTCGGCTTCTTTATAATCTTGATTCCAAGATATTGTTTGTAACACTTCATCGTCTATTCCGGAACGAATTACTACTTCATAACCATCGGTATACTTTGTTGCCACATACCAATCTGGAATACGGTCGTCATTAATATCGGTAAAGTATCTTATACTTAAAACCGTTTGTTCTCCTTTAATTGTAGGATCAAGTGGCGAACCATCTCTACCATCTGGCACACGATCTCCATCACTATCTCTGTTAGATGGATCCGTTCCCGCATTAAACTCTTGAAGATTAGTGAGGCCATCAAAATCAGCATCCGCACTTGCGTCAGTGGCATCTAGGTGATTCAGGCTATAAGAGTTTTCGAACAAATCCGACATACCATCGTTATCATCATCGTTATCATTACTATCATTGATGCCATCGCCGTCATTGTCTCCTTGTAGTTCTGAGTTCGTATAAAACTCCTCATATTGACTCATATCGGCCAGTTTAATTAGATTAACCCTCGGCTGTATTAAGTATCCATCTTCGTCTAACACACCGTCACTGTCATAGTCGTATTGCCAAAGGCTAAATTCTAAGACACGAGTAAAACCATTATCATCAGTTGATAACGGAACCCAAGTGCGCTCTCGATACAAATTATCAAAAGCATCAAATTTTAAAGCTACATTTCCGTTTGGTTTAACTTCATAAGTCCATCTGTCGTCGCCCAATCTTATAACTTCATCAATGTCATCACAGGCAACGCCTCGGTCGAGCGTTAAGTCTGGGTTGAAGACATATCCGAACGTTGACCAGCACTCGAGAATACCATCTTCATTATAATTTGCAGGATCTCGACCATTGATATAGGCGTTTTGAAAGAAAGGGAATGTGGTTGTAAGGTGTTTCGTAAAGTTAGCAGTATTGCCTTTTTTCTCGACCAAGAAATCACTCTTTAACGATATTAATTCACCACCTTCATATGTTTCTACCAAGACTTCCCAATCTTCACCATTTTGTGAATAGGGAAAATATTTATATAAAGTGTCCGCTGTAACTACTGTCACTGTGTTATTCGTATATGAAATACCAAACGACACGTTAAGTACTTGAGTGGTACCGACACCATTTGAAATATCACCACTTAGATCTGTTACAAAAGACTTTTCTTGGCCACCAAACGCTGAATTTAATTCGGTATAAAGTGGTAACGTCCACTCTTTGCTAGAAAAGTTCTCGATCTGAACCAGGCTGCTGGAATTAACACTTCGAAGATTAATATCTCTTGGTTCGCTTGTACTTAAAGCTTCAGGTTGTTCTGGCCCCCGCCAGCCGCCTTCAATGTTGTCAATAACGTCTTGAGGAATGATAAGGCGTTCAAAAGACTCGATAGTAAGAGTGGAAGTTTCATCTTCACTATTATGATTGCTAAGAATAAGTACCTTGGTGCCGTATACTACTTCATATTGCATAGTAGCAGGGATAATACCAGCTATATGCGCTTTCTCGAGCTGGTCAAAAACCTCATCCCCCCACTTTTGTCGGTAGTTTTCATCAAAAACACTTATCAAAGGAAAGTTAGAAGATGCCAACTCATTAATTGGTTTTATTAACAAGTCAGTACCGGATACTTCAATTTCCGCAACTCCAGGGCTCTGCAAGTTCAGACTGAAGCCTCGAGATAAAATAAACTCATCATCATTTTTTGAGAGTATGTAATTTGGTGTATTTCCGAGCCCTTCAACAGCACCTGGCTTATCAATTAGGACGTAGTCACTTTGCTGTATGACGTCATTTAACGAATTTGCAAAACCCTGGCATGGCACAAGACCTAAAGCGAAAAATATCGCAGTATTTGTTTTCTTTAGTATCATTTTCTTCTCTCGTACTAGCAAAATGATGTCGGAACTTATCGCAAATCACATTTCGCTAATTTTTCTGTTGGCAAAAAAAGGAGCCTTAAAAGGCTCCTTTATCATTTTCTATAAAACGATTATCGATTCATTTCCTGAGGCTCTATTACCAAAGGCAATAGCAGAAGGCTCCAAAGAGTCACCATTTCCAGGTATCACTAGAATTCTTGGTTCGACGCTCCAATCATCACCTAGCTCGACATTACCATAGTTACCGCCAGCCCCGTCTTTAATAGATATGAAATAACTCTCATTATTTCGACGTGAGACCAATCCAACTTCAGGTATGCCATCCGCATTCATATCTCCCATTACATGCAGTGATACAAACGTATTGTTAGTTGGCCATCCCATACTCATAAGTACGGATGAGCGATCTGAACCATCTTTGATTATCAGCTGATATCTATCGGAAGACGTTCTGAGGCCAAACACTCCCACCTCCGGAACACCATCAAAATTCATGTCTGGAACAGATACCAACTCGACATCAGTCATATCCGCCGGCCATGCATATATCCCTAAGCTTCCAACCCTTGTAGTGCCGCTTTTGGTAAATAATTGCCAACGACCATCTTCGCGATTTTTACCAAACAGTCCAAAATCGATGACGCCGTCAAAGTCAATGTCATGAAGTTTGTGCCACGATATTTTTTCCCAATTGTCGGCAAAGTTATAGGCAGGCATCTTATCTTTATCATCAGAACCAGACGTTACTTTAATTTGGATCTTGTTATTTTTTGACAGTCTACCAAACAGCCCAACTTCTCCAATGCCATCTCCGTTCATGTCAGATAACTGATGATACATTGGCGCTTCCTGAATTTTTGGATAGGCATAACGGGCGATGTTATCCCCTGAAACCGCATCTTTCACAACTAGTTGAGGGCGGTCTCCGTCAAAGAATAAGCCTTGTAAACCGAAATCTGCAACACCATCTCCATTGAGATCGCCCAGTTTAACTAAACTCATTTCAGTCCAGTTTGCAGGCCAGTTATAAACATTCACCCTTTCGGCTGTACCGCTGTCAAGAATAAATAACTGCGGTTTTTGCTGAACTGTACCGTCTTCTAGTTCAGACTCAATAAAGCCAAATAAGCCAACTTCTTGGTAACCATTACCGTTTATATCGTCAAACGCGATAACCTCGGCATTTGCATAAGTTCTTGGCCATGAAAGCTCTGTAAGTTTGGTACTCATGGCACTATCGTAAATATCTACTGCTATGTCACCCTGCAAACTTACCCTCTTAACAACACCAAGCGTATAGGCATCTTTATCGGTTGCATGCGGTAGATGCATTACATTTAGAATTGAAGCATCGTATACCAAAGGTCTACTGTCATTCTCATCTAAAATACCATCATTATCGTCATCGTTGTCAGTTGAGTCTGGGATGCCATCACCGTCTGAATCTTGCTCCGTGAAGGGGCAAAGATCAACTAGCTGCTCATAGGTTAACTCCCAATTGCTTCCCTCTAGGCATGTCAGCTCTTCGTTGCCCCATAACGAGAGGTAACGTAGCTGAGTTAAACTTTCAAAAACGCTAATATCTGAAATGTTGTTATCGCTGAGATATAAATACTCGAGATTCATGTCTCTCAAGAACTCTATGTCTGTCAATCCACTACCTGATATAACAAGATACCGCAGCTCTGTTAGCAAACGTAGAGGGGAAAAGTCTAGCCCTTCTTGGCCACTAAAACTAAAGTCGCGAAGATTTATCAAAGACGTAATCCACTCCATGTCTTCAACAGCGGTGTTATCCATGTATAACCTTTCAAGACTTGTTAATGCAGCTAATTTTGACATCTCAGAAGCTATATTTTGAAAACTATAAAGGGAGAGCGTTTCAAGTTTTACCAAAGATAGAAGAAAATCGATATTTCCTATATTAGTACCCCCATTAAGATAAAGTGAACGCAGCTGACTCATTCCACTAAGCCAGCTAATATCGCCTTCATAGTCATAAAGGTTAAGACTGAATGATGTTAAATTAGTTAGACCTTCAAATACGTCAAAATCCCCGGAATAACCTTCTAACTTAATATCTAGCTGTTCTAGCTGCTCTAGAGAAGCTAAAAAATCGAAACTCTCAGGAACAAGACTCCCCATATTTAGTGACTTAAGACTGCGTAATCGTACCAACTCAGAGAAGTTGTCTATATCTGCTGTAGACCACCCTATATCAAGTCGCTCTAAATTAGCAAACAACGATATTTCGGCTAAGCTTTCTAGCTGAACGTCATAGCACCTTAAGTGCTTAATATCGTGCGCAAATTCTGCTCCTGTGTTTCTCCATTCATCCATACTGTCGATTAGGCAGGCCTGCAGCGACTCATTATCTAGTGAAAGTTCGCTAAGAAACACAGGGTAAATGTTGGCATCGTTTGGATCTAGACCATATAGAATTTCAGCAACATCAGGCCAACCATCACTATCTGAATCCCTAGAGCTATCTATACCGCCCAAACCTTCAAACATTTGTGAATTTGTATCGTCGATGTCTAAAATACCGTCGCTGTCCGTATCGTTAACGTACGGTGACGACATAGCAGTGTACTCTTGAAGGAAAGTTAATCCGTCGCCATCCGAATCGTCAGTAGGTAGACGACTTCCGAATCTGTCTTCATAGAAATCAGGAACACCGTCTTGATCTCTGTCTTTTAGCTCGAAACTTCCAAGATAAATAATATCAGTATGTATATTACTAGTTATTTTTTGAGATACTTGCGACTCAAAATACCCTGGAATAGTCCCATTAACCTTCGTTATGAAGTCAACAAATATTGGCGCGGTGATAGTCGCGCTTCCAGACGCTCCAGTTACTCCAGCATGATTGACATACATATACTCAACACCTGTGAGGTAGCGTCCCGGGTTTCCTTGCACTGTCAATGGAATTCCGGCTATGGGGTTGCCACCGCTATCTACCGCTTTAAATGAGGCTTCTAGAACGGGAACTGTAATATTTTTTTCTGAATTTTCAACAACTGAAAATTTATCAGTTCTATGAGTCAAATAATTTCTGCCGAAGTAGCTTCCAGGTGACCAGTTTTCGTTATATTGGACCTCTACTCGATAAATACCTTCTGAAGGGGCTAGCAATCTGTACTCTCCCCTTTCGTTTGCTGTTGCTTCAGATACAATATTATAGTCTTCATCATAAAGCCTCGCCTTCAAGCCTAGCGGTAGGCCTTCAAGGTTTTGAATTATGCCACTTACCGTAATACCCTCGCCAGGTTCTGGCTCATCAGGTCCGCCATCGTCTTCTTCGTTTAATACGATGTTGAAGAGCTTGCCCTTACGGTTACTGGAATATGCTTCATACTTCCCAACCAAACCGCTGTCCGCTGGGGGAGCTACATAAACTTCTGTCAGGTTTAGAGGGACGTATATCTCAAAAATACCATTTTGATTTGTTAATTCGCCTCTATGATCAACATACGAATATATGAATCTGTCATTCCAATCAAAACTGTTGCTATCGTTTATTGAAACAGTAGCCCCTTCAATTCGATTGCCTTCCGTGTCAACTACCCTGCCTCGCTGTTTGTAAACGGGAAGAAATAAGTCAAATGATAAAAGTGTCGTCTCTTCCAGAGTCGCACTTAAATCCAATGATTCTAGGTTGTTAAAATAGTAATAGTTATAAACATCATTACTCGATGACCATTCGCGTTGGAAATTCGTAGAGGTGATAGTGTAGAAGTCCGCGGGGAGATTGAACTCCGCAGTATTAGAATCGCTAGGCGCACAGCGAGTTTCCTGAATACTATTGTCATTATTTTGCAAACGAGCACAGCCCCCAGAAAGAGGAGAACCATCAATGTCAAAAATAGAGATCTCAGCCTGATAGCCAACATCTGCCAGCTCTACATTAAAACTATTCAATGAAGCATCTGGCGTGGTCTCTAAGCCAGAAAATGAGGTTATATAAAGCGCACTCTCAGCATCATTTGGTTGTAACGAACCTGCTATCTGTTGACCGGCGGGAGCTAAAAAACTGGTCTCGTCGGCGTTGTAAGCGTAGCTGTAAACATATGCATTAACAAAGTCACCGTCACTGTCCTCGTAAGACAAGTTCATATTTATTCGAGAATTCGCATTTACTGCATTGCCGTTATAGGTAGGCATTATTTCTACTTCTTTAACTGGAAATAGAAAATCCTCGACAGATGCCTGCTGAATATCAACTTGGTCACCATAAACGCTCAAGCTAGCATATTGATCGTTGCTTCCATCGCCATTTGTGTCAATATCAGCGTAAAACGAATAGGAGACGCTATGACTCCCCTCAGGTAACGATACTGTGTACTGCCCGTCCTGGTTTGTATAGACGGTAATTTGGCCGAAGCCGTCATTACTGTTAAATCGAACTTCGGTTTCTGGGTAAGTGCGACCATTGAGGTCTGATATCGTCCCCGTGACTTCAAAATATTCTATGCTGGGCATTTCAACTTCGCTAAACAGCCATACATTATGGACATTTGAACCTTCAGTAACATCAGCAAAAGATTGTGAAGTATTGAAGTCGGATGACCTTACTCGAACACGATAGCGGCCTGGTTCGATATCCTCTATCGCGTACCTTCCGCTTTCATCGGTAGTTACGTTTGCGATCTGGTTTCCATCTTTTATGAAAATCACAGTAGCATTGGCGTAGGAAATTTCATCAAAGTTGATATGCCCGCTCAAATCCGCCGCATAAACAGCTGAGAGCGAGCTTCCTATGCTGAGCGCTGAAACTGCTATCGTTCCTTTAAACTTTCGACTTTTCATTGTCGATTCCTTCTATTTATATGGGGTGTATTAGTTTTGGTGAGTTAGTTTATCTATCCGCGGAACTATGCCAGGAACTCTAAGTTTGTTAGCCTCTTTGTAGTGTTTAAGAGCAAGCCTTTTATCTTGAAATTGACCTGGAGTTGCGTATAAATCTCCTAGATCGCGATGAGCCTCAGGAATACCTTGTTCTATCAATGATTGGATTTTTAAACGCTTTTTTTCGAATTCCCGTTGCTCTAAAACAAAATGTTTTTCAGATGCTGGAAGAGAAGATTTTTCAAGTTTTTTGAAGAAACGCTCATCAGATGATTGAGCAGAAGCGGATGTAGTAAAAGCTAAAAGTAGTGTGCAAATAACGACTTTCATCTCATCGTCCCTAATAAGAAGTTTGTTAGAGTTAGTTATAGAACAAAAATCACTCGATCGCAAACGTAAAATTAGGTCTTTTGCATATAATTTACGATGGCTCCCCCAGTAGATTATGATATCGGCGAAAGAGCCATAACTTTATTAATGGAGCTGGCTAAATAGCGCGGAGCTCTTCAATTAGTTCGTCATAACCTAAAGCTTGCACCAACTCTTGATCTAATTGGGACAATACACATTTAATGTCCTCGTTATCGAACATATTCATATATTCATGCTTAACGTAACTATCTTTATCAAAGCTTTCGCTTGTTTGATAGTCGCTCTTGGTAGACAAACTTTCAGCGTCGTTTATTCGCTTAACTTTTTTCTCAGGCACAAAAAATTCCCTATCAACCCGCACTAAACCAAGCTTGTTAGCGAGTCGCTGAGTAATAAGTTCAGGCTCTTCAACTAATCTTTCGTATCTCACATGTTGAAAGTCTTTGTGCGACAAATAGTTCCAATTCATTGCATTCCAAAAGTCTGCAGGACTGGAAAATCTCAACTGTGGGGAGTTAGGGTTTCCTTGATCAAATACGATTAGTTTACTTCGAATAAAAGATTTAAAGTCAGTGGGTGCAATAAGATTCCTCTGTACTTCTGTACGATATTTAAATAACGAGGATAAGAGAGAAAATGGGTTTTTTGTTATGAAAAATGCTTTCTCATAGTCAAACCGATATTCTGCATTTGAGTCAGAAGATATAATAGGTAAAAAGCCATGTTTCCACCCGAAGACATTGTTTTTAACAACACACTCGTAGTTTTGTTCTAAAAGCGCTTTTGCGAAATTAGTGCCGCTACGAAAACAGCCCATCATTGCAACTTTTTGCGTTTTATCGTTTTTCATAAAATTACTTTTTTAACTTCTTTTTGTATTCGGCAAGTTTTTGGTTTATCAACGGCCCTTGGGGTCTAATTATATGGGCTATTTTCATAAGAACATTTGAAAGAATTAAATTTTTGCTCTCTAGCAATATGGCAGCTTCTCTTATCTCATTTACAGACTTTTTCACGCTACTTTCAAGTTTGCCAGTGTTCTCGTTGGATACTTTCAAGTTAATGCTACGAACCAAGTCGTACCCGTTTATAGAGCAATCGGAAAAGGAACTCGTTTGGATTAAGCTCTGCAATTCAGGGTAGTGCGATATCACTGCCTTCATCTGTTTCGTATTTGCATCGCCCGCATTGTGTGTGAGATATAGCGCATCCTCTTGAGTTCCCTCAATTGGCTTCATCCCCGCCGAGGCACTCAGTGGCATAATGACTGTTTCACTATTGTTGAGCATTGCCATAGCCTTGAACCATAGATCGTCAGCGGTTGGACAAAGTGATTGATAAAGAGATTTATTAAATACATCTTGATGTAAGGAGTTTGATGGATAAAGGATACCTGCATAGCCTATGGGGAGTAACGCAGTTTTACTCTTTATCTCTTGTTCTAACTGAATAAATTGCCAATCTGGATAAGGCTTTACTTCTTGGTCCTCCACGCGAATAACTCGCCCGCGGGCTCCAATTATACAATTAGGATATTTATTATTATACGCAAGAAGATGCTCTACGATAGTAGGAGGATATTCGAAGTCGTCATCAAATGTTATAACCGTGGCATCTGGGTATTTTTCTAAAGTCGGTATCAGTTTCTTGAAGCTTTTGGTATTTTCACAAAACTCCACACGGAAAATGTTAGATTGCAACGCCGATAGCTCGTCAGGGATAGTATCTTTAGAAAACTCCTCCTTATCAAGCCAGAGAATAATTTTGTCTGGGCAAACTGTTTGATTTAATAATGAGGAGATTGTTTTGTGTACGGTTTCAGTTCGTCTCGAATAGGTTGTAAGAGATGCGACTACTTCTTTCTTTTTCATTGAAAACATTTTGTTGACTCAGAAACTTGTTTGGCAAATGTGTTTTGCATATTCGATAAGCTTGCGATTAATAATGTCACCATGCGGTCTAAACTCTTTGGCTTTAGCCATATGTTTAAATGCCTGTAAAATATCGCCTTGAGACTCTAAGTATATCGCAAGTTCTCGCAAAAATAGTCCTTCATCCATATGTTTACGCACTTTAAAGGTCTTCATTAGTGCTTCAATGTGACGCTGCTCGAGAGGAGGATTGGTAGGTTCTTTGTTTACAGAGATCGATAGAAAGCTTGATAATTTCAAGAGTTTCTCCTTAAGCCTTTTTTTTTCATTTACTTTAGTAAGTACCTCACTTGAAAGCGGCTCAAAATTAATAAAAGAAAGCTTTTTAGTCGTCACTACCTGCTTAATTTTATAGAACAATGCTGGAGAGTATTCATTTATAGCCTTTAAAATTACAAGGGCATCTTTATCCCTCAGTGTCTGCTCATGAGTCTCTTTTTGCTTTTTACTCTCTATATAAGCTAGAAACTTATCACCATTAACATTAAGTTCCTTGAACAAGCCATTTAACTCAGACAATGTTAGACGTTTGAAGGCGGCGAACTGTTCGTTGCTATATACAGAAAACGTCATAGTTCCATACTCGAACTGCTGTAGAAATATATCAAGCTTCTTATGCATCTCTTGCAAAGGAAACTGGTTGAGTATTCTTTTAAACTCAAGCGCTTGAAGCGAGTAGGAGCGATTGATGAGCTTGGCAGTTTCAACGTGTGTCGAAGACATTCCAATTGCAAATAGAAAATCCTGAACTATATTCCCACCTTGAAAAAAATCACTACCGTAAAATCTGATAGTTAATTCATGATTTTGTGTCGCGCAAGCTCTATTCAACTTTTTAAGCTTTCCGAAATTAACTGATTCAGGAACTTTTATAACAGAAGTGTTAAAATGCCGTTTAACCGATTGGTTATAGAGTGACTCTGACGACTCCATAGGGTTACGCAAATAAAAAATAAAATTTGCGTCGTCGAAAAACTCAGTAATGGGCTCACACCTTGCAGCAAAAGCTTCTGAAGAAAGCAGCAAGTACTTCGCACCTTTCTCTGCGGCTTCTTTAAGCAAGTTATCAGCTTTAACTGGATCAAACTCATACCGTTGACTGTCGGACTCAGTAAAAATACTTTTAAAGTTGCCCGAACTTATTCCATTAGCATCTACAGGGTGCTCCGGATAATAATATCCGTTCTTTAGAAGAAGCGTTCGATTGCTAGCTAACCACTCTTGGATAACCGAGGAACCAGTCTTACCTGGCCCGATATGTATTATTAATTTGGGACTTGAACTCACAAAACACCTTTAGCTAGCTAATCGTTTCCGAAGCCTTTTTATTCTTAAACTCATTTAGCTTTGCGAGAATAACAGGTCCATTTGGATTCAGCTTTTTCGCTATCTCCATCAGTTCTATAGCTTCATCTAAGTTTTGTGACGCAGCATCAATAGCAAGGTCTCGGATAAATTTGAAGTCTTCAGCTCTAGACGCAACTAAACGCTTACGTACGTTGCAGAAAACGTTAGTGACTTCCGGTAGCTTCACACCTCTAAAGATCTGCATCATTAGAGGATAATTAGCCTTAACATGCTTTTCTAAATTTTCGAGTGAAAGTTTCAATCGCTGTTCAACAAAACTTTCCGCTTCTTGTTTATGTTCGACGTAATTCACTTCAGACTCAAAGTCTTTATAACTCTTAATATAACGGTCATATAAACTATCCGGTAACTTCACATCACGAAACATCTTGTCTTTTTGAGGTAAACCATATCGATTACTCTTATATGGAAATAGGTCGCCGGGTCGACCTCTTAAAAGCAGTGATACATATTCCTCTGCAGACCTGTGAGCCCGATGATAGATGAAAGCGTTTTTCAAACCCTGTAACTCGGGAGCTACAGCTTGTATCAAACTCGGGCGTGGTTTAAATGCCTGTCCATCCGCAAGTACATGATTAACACTCCCCGAAAATAATGGAACGTGATGGCGCAATTCTTTTACCGGCACATTGATGGGGTAAACAGTTTTTACAAGGGGCGATAGATTTCCCGATACAATGTTTGGCAGTTGTGACAACTTCGGAAGGTTACCTTCATCATTCATCCACTCAAAAGAAATAACATCATTAGAGTTTCTTGACTGGAGGAATTCTTTTATTGTGGTTTGAAAATCTAATGGAAGCCAATACTCGTCGATATCTAAAAAAATTATATGAGTGAATGCTTGCTCTTTTCTAACCTCATGCCAAACTTTGTTATACACAACAAATTGTATTTGTTTTTTTGCATCTTCAGGACACATATCAACCCAATCTGCAGAGTCCCAACTGACATTCGGATATGAAGCGCAAATATCATCTAGTACATCAGATGAGTTATCAGTCGTTCTGTTGATATATATTTCAATATCATCAAAGCCAAAATATATATGATGATGAACCCACTGCGTAAGATATGCTGCTTCATCTTTAGCAATGGCTACAAGTTTGACACGTACATCTTTTGGGGATGATACTTCGCTGCTTAATCGTTTCGTGGTAAAAAAACTATTCATAAAATTTCCGATTCTTCCCAACCTTCAAACACCCTAGTAAAGAGCTAAATTGAAGGGCGTCCTCTACTATATATGACCGACAAAACACCTCATTCACCGAAAAATGGGTAACGACCAAAATGAGAAATGTTCTTTCCCCATTTTAAGATAGCTTGCTCAGATGAAAAATCTGGCGTTTCGAAGCCTGCAATTCTCCACTTATCTATGGGGTTCAAGATATGTACATTTTGAAGCCCATAATCGCCACATATTTGGGCATCTGAACGAACGTTATCCCCTACGTGAATATGGCTTTTTCCGTTCTTAGCTAATAGATCTTTAACATACGTCCACATAGTCCCCGTATCTTTGCGCAAGCCTAAGTCAGCACTCACGAAAAGTTTATAAGGAATCGATATACCGATCTTTTTAAGCATTTGAGCTATTTGCGACTTGGTGTAATAGATATCGGTGATAAACCAAATTTCTCTTCCCATTTCGTTCAAATCATGAACTATTTTTACGATCTCATCTTTTGGTAACGACATATCCAAGTCGAAATCAAACTCACGGCATGCCCATCGCTCAGCCAATTCGAGAGGAAAGTTATAAGATACAGCAAGTCTTTCATAGGTCTCAAAGATATCTACGTCCTTTTCAAAATCCTTTGCCTTGCGACATTCTAATTCGGCCGTGTTTCTCGCTTCAATAAAGCTTTCAGCGGATTTAAAATATCCCTCTCGCGCGATTTCCTTACCAAGTTTTAGTTTTGCATAATCTGGTGCTGTGTACTCTCTACGTAAGATGGTGTCGAAGATATCGAACGATACTATTTCAAAGCTTTGAAGATCACTTTTAAGAGATTCTGGTGTTTTGAAATAGCTAGATGAAATGTAAGTTTTATCTGTAGTGAACTTACCTTGGGGAGGATAATAAAAATACTGCTCATACCCTCCTTTTTCTGTAAGTAAACCAAGGGTTCTCTCTAATGCATGTAATTTACTACCATCATTTGGCAGTGGCTCTTCAGGAAAGTCCTCATAGCTATAACTTTGGTCTAATAAAGGCTTTAGAGCACTCGGCCTCGCCCAAAACATGCCACCTACAGGATAATTCACGAAGTTATCAGAGATATCAATTCGCCACTCTCTCTCGTAGTCGGCTGCAAAAGACTTATTACAAGTCCAATGGTTTACCCAAGCTGGCATCATCCAAAAAGATGTTGGGTAATACATACCCAGCTTTTTGTTTTTGTCAAAAAGGCGCAGTAATGACTTCACTACGTGTTTATCTTTAAGAAGAAAGTTATGCAAATAATCGAACCATTGCGTTTGCTCTCGACCACTGTAAAGTGACTTTTTAGAATGCAAGTGACACATTAGATCGTATTTCAACAATTCTTTACTAAAGTTAACTAGAAACGGTCCAAAATTCCTTCCTCGATTTTCACAAATCACGGCTTTAACCTTGCCAACATTTTTGAGCTCGGAAAAAACTTTATAAGAATTATGTTTTATTTGCTCGCTTGAAGCTGTTATGAAAATGTCAACGTTGGTAGGGAAGTTCCTTACAGACTCGGCAAACTTGTCAACAAAGTCGCTATAGAAGATGTGGAGCACTAGCGCCACCTTCTGCTCTTTCCAACTTGAGGTCTCTTCTGGTATTAACTCTGTTGCTGGAATCCATCTGTTAATTGCTGGCGAACTAAGTCGCCCCTCTTCTCTACCATGATACATATAATGTAGAAGCGGATTGGTCCCGCTTAGATAAATATCGACATTGGCTCTCTGATAAAACTCAGTATCAAAGTTGCGAGAAGGGTTCACATTACTAGATGTAGACTTCGCTAGGTAGTCGTTGAAGGCTGCTAACTCGTGAGGAAACTGACCATAGTGCTCTTGATACCAGTTCAAGTCGAAAAGGCCTAACTGTTTTGCATTTTTAAACGCTTTCGCAACTTTTGGACTTGTGGTCATTTCCAGAGACTGCTGCGCTCTACGAACTATTTTTTTTACATCATTTTTCATGTTACAAACCAAAAAAGTCTAGCGGATTTAAGTCGCCTTGGCCCGAGATGGCGTCGTCTAAAATAAATAGAGGCCAAGATGCTCTAGGTAAGAGGTTTCTGTGGGTAACGTACATTTCAAAGAGTTGCTCTATCTCTTCTGTCGAAAAATCAACGTTGTTGGTTTGCGTATCACTTATGCACTGAAGAGCACCGGAGAGTAGATAGTCTAACTTATAGAAGTTTTCTTGGTTATGATTTCGTTTACCAAAGCAAAAATTAAACTTGTCCTGCTCTACTCCTGGAAGTATGTCTACAAACTGACCGTCAGGCGCGGTGAGTAGTGATTCTAGAAACATTGAACGATCTAATAATATGTAACCATTTCCCATTTTGACATTAGTTTTAAAACAATGTGAGATATTGTAAGTAGCATTACCTATACGGCCACGCCCTGACTTTGTGGTGACCATGTAGATACCTTCTACATGCTTATTGGCCAGTAATGCCAACAGTTTCTGAATAGTGCCGGAATACCCAATGTCTAAAACTACAGGAAGTGTTTCTTTGCCAGTAAAGTTGATTTTGTCTAGATACTGAAGATAGCATTTTCGTGAGTTTTCAACTAGTGATGAGATAAGCGCTTTCTTTTGTTCGAGAATCTCAAATATTATCTTGTTGTCGGCTGGAAGCTTGACCTTTGAAGCACCCTTTACGTCCTTAAGGATTTCGTCGACCTCTTCACTAGAAAAAGCATATCTAGCGATAAAGAAATCTTTGAGGGTACCCTCAAAAGAATGGTTAACACTTAATTCCCAAGACTCTTTAAGATCAAGCGTAATCCGAAATAGGAATGTTCTTGACGCATACAGATAATAAGAGCCATAATTTTTGCTTTCTAAATGAATATCAAAGGCTTTTTTTAAAGCGTAACCTTCTCTTGCGAGATGATAAACGGTTGGGCTTTGTTGTTCTTCCAGCTGCCGATAAACGTTGGAGGTGAAACTGCCAAGAATAGGCCCCAAAAAGTTATAGCCAAATTCTTTTAACGATACGAGGTCTAACATTGTTTAAACTTGTCCTTGAACTTACCCTTCGACTGCCTTGCCGTTGCTCGACACAGTAACCAATAATAATATCACTAATAAAGGGGGGAAGTCCCGTGGGTTTGATTAGTTTTTTGCTTAAGCACTAGCTAGAATGGTCATTGCTAGTCAATTTTGCATGGTAAGTGATAACAATACTATCGTTCTTCGCTATGCTTTGCTATCAGGGACTTGATGGCAGGTAATAGCGCCCACCTAAAGAAGTTAGTCTGGTAATATATGCAAAAGTTTAACGCATACACCTGCTCTACCTCTACGCTTAGTAGCTACCATAAACATTTATATTTAAAACATGAAATAGCTTTGCCCAGAATGTACAGATTATCGTTAGTCCACACAATTGAAAAAACGTTGTCCCCAAAGCTTGTTAGCAGACAATCTCCACATTACGTTATAGGCTGGTGTGTATATCATGTCCCTAAAACAGCTGGAAGTTCACTGCGTCAAAGCTTTATAACTAGCTTTGGTGAAAGAGCTGTTTTTGGCATTTATCGTAACACTGGCGCAAACTCTCTGAGGAAAGGGAAACCGATCTGGATACCTAAACGTTCAAGCGTTGTATTTGGGCATCTTCCCACCCATGAGAATCATCAAATTATGTTTCCCAATGCCAAGAAGATAACTTGGGTCAGAGAGCCGCTTGAGCGAGTTTGGTCTTTGCTTAGGCATTACTTTTATATTGGCGAACAATCTCCCCAATACAATACAATAACAGAGCTTTACATAAATAAAGGGATCTTTAAGAAAGAGGCTATCTTCGAACGTATCCTCAAAGACAAATTGTTTTCTAAAAGTACACACGTATATTCTAATTACTTTGCAGTGATACCACTTTCTGAATTTGACTTTGTCGGAAGTGTAAATCGAAATACAGAAGATCTGACAAAACTGCAAAAGCTGCTCGGAAAGTCAATCACTGAATCAAACGAAAACATCCGAAACAGCAAGAAAACTTTCCCTGAGTCATTACGCTATTTAGAGAAAGAATTAGAGGCTGAATACGAAATAGTATCTGACTATCTTTAAATTAGCTTTTTATACACCCAAACCTGTCAGAGTACTTGTCATTGTTGCCCCCCAAATGACTTACTACTTTTCAATAGGCTAGTAATATTTGATTGTATTTTCGGTCGCGTAATGACGAAACGGTTAACATAAAGCTCCTTGCTATGAAAAACAGAAATACATGAGTTACGTAAAGTTAGGCAGAGAACTTTATTTTCAATGCGCTGCTGGGATACTTACCAACAGCTTTCAGCAAACAACAAGCCAAAGTAATGAATCAAGATATAAATAATAATGGAGTTCAGTGTTATGAGTCTGCCTCCAATCACTCTCTGCAAAGCATCAATATTGAGAATACAAATGATTTGCTAATTATCGCCAATAGCTCCCAACAACCCCAACACTTGCTCATCACTGGACTTCGCCTGAGCGCGAACAGAGATACTTGCTTGCTCGACTATCTGGGCCTGTGTGGACTTAGCAGTTTCTGCTGCAAAGTCAGTATCGAGGATTTGAGAGCGGGCCGCCATTAAGCCTTCGTGCATACGGTCATTAAGTTTGAGCGCTGACTCCATTTGATTCATTTTTGCGCCATAGAAAGCGCGACTCTCGCTAACATATTCCAATGCATCATCAATTTGCTGTAACGCTACTTCTGCATTTTCAAAGGAAAGCACATCGCTTTCAACCATGTCTAGGTCAGATAAACCCACTGGCGTTTTAGTTAAGTTTACAAAATCAGTGCCATCACCTAGCGAGTTAGTAGCAGTGATATCCACAGGACCCGCTTCAAAGCTATTTCCACCGCTTCCCGCAGCACCTAACGAATCCCAGTCTACTGTGGCATCAAATACACCTCGCCCCACTACTGCAATAATGAGCGGCTCTCTGGTGTTATCAATGGTTAAACTTTCTGTTGTTACGCCTGGGTGTTGGTCACCTGAGAAGGTAAATGTTGTTCCGTTAATTGTACCAGAACCACTTGTAATCAATGAACTACCATCGTAGCTTGCTGTGGGTGCATACCCTTCTTCAGGTAGGAATAAAAAGCGTTTGATGTCGCTTGTTGAGTTTACGTTATTGGTACCCCACACATTATCAGACAGTGGTGTGCCAACTAGATGCCTTCCGCTTGTTGTAAATACCTGCAGATCATCATCTGCCGAAAAGCTATCAATATCTATAGATATATTTGTTGAACCAGCTGGAATGTACGCTACGGAACGTAAACCACTGCTCAATCGCGTTGTATTACCCTTAACAAAGGTATCGCCAATTGAGGGTACGTTATCTGACAATAAATCGTTATCACCTAACAAGGGCAAACGGTTAAACGCTTCCGTGTTGTAGGCAATGCCATTGAGCGCGTTTTTCAATTGCTGGAATTCTTTATCTAGTGCTCGCCTATCAGCATCTGTGTTGATGCCGTTTTGAGACTGCATCGCTAATTGCCGCATACGCTGCAATATATCGGCAGACTCTTGCAGCCCCCCTTCTGCTATTTGCGCATAGCTAATGCCGTCATTTAAGTTACGGCGAAGTTGATTTTTGGCAATGGACTCTGACGTTAAACGGTTGGAAATTTGTAAGCCAGCACTGTCATCTGCAGCACTATTTATTCTAAGCCCTGAACTTAGCTGTTCATAAGCTGTAGACAGCGTTTTACTAAACACTGGGTTTGATGATAACGATTGCGTGAACGATGAAACGGTTAACATAAACTTCCTTGCTATGAAAAACTGAAATACATAAATTACGAAAAACTAGCAGAGAGCAACGTTTTCAATGCACGGTTTGAATACTTACTTGAAGATTTTCTGTAAATAACATAGCAAGCAACAAGCCAAAGTGATGAATAGACGTTTAAAAAATTAGATTTAGTTGCTTGGTACAAAAAGAATGGGGTCAGAGTAACGACTCTGACCCTGAGGTATCCCCACAAATAA
>NZ_CACSIH010000163.1:0-23918 GCF_902705805.1 Alteromonas alvinellae
GGGGATCCCTCAGACTCTGACCCCATTATTCTTTGGGCACAAAAAAAGGGGCCTGAGTTTTCACTCAGGCCCCTTTTTCTAATCGAGTATTAATTACTCTTCAGTTGCTTCTACTGCTTCTTCTTCAGCTTCTACAACTGGACGGTCAACTAGCTCAACATATGCCATTGGGGCATTGTCGCCAGCACGGAAACCGCATTTAAGAATGCGAGTGTAGCCGCCTGGACGAGCTTCGTAACGAGGACCAAGCTCGTTGAATAGTTTACCTACAACCTCTTTGTCACCAGTGCGGGCGAAAGCTAGACGGCGGTTTGCAACGCTGTCTTCTTTAGCCATAGTGATTAGAGGCTCGATTACGCGACGTAATTCTTTCGCTTTTGGTAACGTAGTTTTGATCACTTCGTGCTTGACCAAAGAACCGGCCATGTTTTTGAACATAGCTTGACGATGGCTGCTGTTGCGATTCAACTGACGACCACTCTTACGATGGCGCATAGTTTTATCCTTCTCTACAAATCAGTTTGATAAAAACCTGATTAATCTTTTTCAGCGATGCTCTCTGGCGGCCAGTTTTCTAGGCGCATACCTAGAGAAAGACCACGAGATGCTAGAACATCTTTGATTTCAGTTAGCGATTTCTTACCAAGGTTTGGCGTTTTAAGTAGCTCAACCTCAGTGCGCTGTACCAGGTCACCAATGTACTGGATAGCTTCTGCTTTCAAACAGTTTGCAGAACGTACTGTTAGCTCTAGGTCATCTACTGGGCGAAGCAGAATCGGATCGAATTCTGGCTTCTCTTCTTTCGCTTCTGGCTCAGATACATCACGTAGGTCTACGAATGCATCTAGCTGTTCAGCTAGGATAGTAGCAGAACGGCGGATCGCTTCTTCAGGATCTAAAGTGCCGTTCGTCTCCATGTCGATGATTAGTTTGTCTAGGTCTGTGCGTTGTTCAACACGTGCAGACTCTACACTGTAAGCAATACGTTCAACTGGGCTGTATGAAGCGTCTACTAACAAACGACCAATTGGACGATCATCTTCTTCAGAGGAGCGACGGGTAGAAGCTGGAACATAACCACGGCCCATTTCTACTTTAATACGCATGCTGATTTCAGCTTCGCCAGTTAAAGTACAAATTACATGCTCAGGGTTTGCAATTTCTACGTCGCCATCATGCTGAATATCACCAGCAACAACAGGGCCAGCGCCAGATTTCACTAGAGTTAGGGTTGCCTCAGTTTTACCTTCAAGGCGAACCGCTAAACCTTTAAGATTTAGCAAAATCTCAATTACGTCTTCCTGAACACCTTCTTTGGTGCTGTACTCGTGAAGAACGCCGTCAATTTCTACCTCGGTAACTGCACATCCTGGCATAGATGACAGTAAAATACGACGTAGGGCGTTACCTAGAGTGTGGCCAAAGCCGCGCTCTAGTGGTTCCAAAGTTACTTTGGCACGAGTAGGAGAAACGTTTTCGATCTCAACTAATCTCGGTTTTAGGAATTCAGTCACAGAACCCACAATGCTTCCTCTTTAGTTAGCTTTACTTAGAGTAAAGTTCGACGATCAACTGTTCGTTAATTTCCGCAGACAGGTCAGTTCTTTCAGGAACGCGCTTGAAAGTGCCTTCCATTTTGCTGCTGTCTACTTCAATCCAGGTTGGCTTCTCACGTTGGTCAGCCAGTTCCAAAGCAGCTACGATACGCGCTTGCTTCTTAGCCTTTTCACGAACAGAAACCACGTCTTCGGCAGAAACGTTAAACGATGGGATGTTCACAACTTGACCATTTACCATGATCGCCTTGTGGCTAACTAGCTGACGTGCTTCAGCACGAGTGCTAGCGAAACCCATACGGTAAACTACGTTATCAAGACGCTGCTCTAAAAGCTGTAGCAAGTTTTCACCTGTGTTGCCTTTTAGACGTGCAGCTTCTTTATAGTAGTTGCGGAATTGCTTTTCCAGAACGCCGTACATACGACGAACTTTTTGTTTTTCACGCAGCTGAACACCGTAGTCAGACAGACGGCCACGACGGGCACCGTGCTGACCAGGCGCTGTATCGATTTTACATTTAGAATCGATTGCGCGAACGCCGCTTTTTAGGAACAGGTCAGTTCCTTCGCGACGGCTAAGTTTGAGTTTTGGACCCAAATATCTTGCCATGATCTTTCTCCAACTGTCCGTCGATTAAACGCGACGTTTTTTCGGTGGACGACAACCGTTGTGAGGAATAGGGGTCACATCGGTAATGTTTGTGATCTTATAACCTGTAGCGTTAAGAGCACGGATCGCAGACTCACGGCCTGGACCTGGACCTTTAACGAATACTTCAAGGTTCTTAAGACCGTATTCTTGTGCAGCAACACCTGCACGCTCAGCAGCTACCTGTGCAGCAAATGGGGTAGATTTACGTGAACCACGGAAACCTGAACCACCAGATGTCGCCCATGCTAGTGCATTGCCTGAACGGTCTGTAATAGTCACAATTGTGTTGTTGAAAGACGCATGGATATGAGCCATACCGTCTGCAACCTGACGTTTAGCGCGCTTACGCGTGCTACGAGCTGGTGCTTTAGCCATAACTTACTCCCCGTTTACTTCTTAATTGGCTTACGAGGACCTTTACGGGTACGCGCATTAGTTTTAGTGCGCTGACCACGTAGAGGCAAGCTACGACGGTGGCGAATACCACGGAAGCAACCCAGGTCCATCAAACGTTTGATGCTCATAGAGACTTCACGGCGTAGGTCACCTTCAACGGTGAATTTAGCCACTTCGTCACGAAGCTTATCAATAGTAGCTTCGTCTAGCTCTTTGATTTTTGTATCTTCTGCAACACCAGCGCCCGCACAGATGCTTTTCGCACGTGTGGGACCGATACCATAGATCGCTTGGATAGCGATTACGGCATGCTTGTGCTCAGGAATGTTAATGCCAGCGATACGGGCCATTAACAGCACTCCTCTTGTTTATTTGTCGACGACCTAAAAAGCCCGATAGGATACTTACCCGTCGACTAAATTGCAAATTAAGGTTCAAAATACTTTAAAACAAAACTAGCAGAACCAGACAAGTACTATCTAGGTTCTGCTTACTTAGCTTTGCGAATATCTTGTTCCGCTTAGATTAGCCCTGACGCTGCTTATGCTTTGGGTCAGAACTGCAAATTACACGCACAACACCGTTGCGCTTGATAACTTTACAGTTACGGCAAATCTTTTTTACTGATGCACGAACTTTCATTACATCTTTCCCCTTTCTATCAATATTAAGGGGCTAACTTATCGGCCGTAGCCTTTAAGGTTAGCTTTCTTCAGCACAGACTCATATTGACTAGACATCAAATGTGTCTGTACTTGTGCCATAAAGTCCATAATAACTACTACGATAATGAGAAGCGACGTACCACCGAAGTAGAACGGCACATTCCAAGCAATTAGCATGAATTCAGGCACTAAACAAATAAAGGTTATGTACAGTGCGCCAGCCAGTGTAAGGCGAGTCATTACCTTGTCAATGTATCGTGACGTTTGCTCACCCGGGCGGATGCCTGGGATGAACGCGCCAGACTTCTTCAAGTTATCTGCTGTATCACGCGGGTTGAAAACCAACGCCGTGTAGAAGAAGCAGAAGAAGATAATCGCAGCTGCGTATAACATCACGTACAGCGGTTGACCAGGAGATAGCATAAGCGCTACATCTTGCAACCACGCTGTTGATTCATTCTGTCCGAACCATCCTGCGATGGTACCCGGGAACAAAATGATGCTAGAAGCAAAGATTGGTGGAATTACACCAGCAATGTTGACTTTTAGCGGTAAATGGGTGCTTTGCGCAGCAAAAACCTGACGGCCTTGCTGACGTTTTGCATAGTTTACCACAATTCTGCGCTGTCCGCGCTCTACAAATACAACTAGGTATGTAAGAGCAATAACAATCACGCCAATCAACAGTAGGAACAACAAGTTAATGTCGCCCTGCCTTGCTTGTTCCGCAGTCTGACCTATCGCTGTTGGCAGACCGGCAACAATACCAGCAAAAATCAATATAGAGATACCGTTACCAATACCTCGTTCGGTAATTTGCTCACCCAACCACATAAGGAACATAGTTCCTGTGACTAGGCTCACTACTGCCGTAAAGTAGAATCCGAAGCCAGGGTTTATCACCAATCCATTAATCAGGTTAGGCAAACCAGTCGAAATTCCAATTGATTGGAAGATAGCCAATACAAGCGTTAGGTAACGCGTGTACTGACTAATTTTACGACGGCCTGCTTCGCCTTCTTTTTTAAGCTCCACCATCGGTGGGTGAACCACCGAGAGCAACTGCATGATAATGGATGCAGTAATGTATGGCATAATGCCCAAAGCCAGAACGGATGCACGCTCAAGCGCACCACCAGAGAACATGTTAAACATTTCTACAATGGTGCCTTTTTGTTGCTCGAACAAGTCAGCAAGTACAGCTGGATCGATGCCAGGGATAGGAACGTAAGAACCTAGTCTGAAAACAACAATCGCACCAAGTACGAACAACAATCTTGCCTTAAGCTCACTCAAGCCGCTTTTAGCGCCTGAATCCAATCCTGGTTTAGCCATCTAGCTTATTCCTCTACTTTACCGCCAGCAGCTTCAATCGCTTCTTTAGCGCCTTTAGTAACCTTTAACCCGCTTACTGTAACAGCGCGTGAAACTTCACCGCTCTTAACAACTTTAACGAACTGGATTTCTTTCTTAACGATACCAGCTGCTTTTAAAGTCTCAAGAGATGCAGTATCACCATCAACCTTCGCGATTTCAGCAAGAGTTACTTGATCAGTAACAAAGCTCTTGCGTGAAGTGAAACCGAACTTAGGAAGACGACGCTGGATAGGCATCTGACCACCTTCGAATCCTGGCTTAACGCGGCCACCTGAACGGCTTTTTTGACCTTTGTGACCGTGGCCACTCGTTTTACCAAGACCTGAGCCGATACCACGACCAGAACGCTTACCAGTAGGCTTTGAACCTTCGGCTGGAGAAATTGTATTTAAACGCATGTCTTACTCCTCCACTATCTCAACCATGTAAAATACACGGTTGATCATGCCACGAACGGCTGGGGTATCTTCCAGTTCACGAACATGGTTGATTTTACGAAGGCCTAAACCTTTAAGCGTAGCTTTGTGCTTTGGCAGACGGCCAATTGCACTTTTAGTTTGCTTTACTTTAATCGTTGCCATGTCTGATTACCCCAAAATTTCTTCTACAGACAATCCACGCTTCGCAGCAACTTTCGCCGGGCTGTTCATTTCTGTCAGCGCGTTGATTGTTGCACGTACAACGTTGATTGGGTTTGTAGAGCCGTAACATTTTGAAAGTACGTTTTGTACGCCAGCTACTTCAAGTACTGCACGCATCGCACCACCGGCGATAATACCGGTACCTTCAGATGCTGGCTGCATGTAAACTTTAGAGCCAGAGTGACGACCTTTAATCGGGTGCTGTAACGTGTGACCGTTAAGGTCTACGTCAACCATGTTGCGACGTGCCTTTTCCATTGCTTTTTGGATTGCAGCAGGTACTTCACGTGCCTTACCGTAACCAAAACCAACGCGACCGTTACCGTCACCCACTACTGTCAATGCAGTGAAACTAAAGATACGACCACCTTTAACCACTTTAGATACGCGGTTTACGGCGATCAATTTCTCTAGAAATTCACCATTTTGAACGTCTTGTTTAGCCATTATAAACTCCTAGAACTGAAGACCAGCTTCGCGAGCTGCATCAGCTAATGCTTTAACGCGACCGTGGTATTGGAAACCACTGCGATCGAAAGCCACTGTTTTAATGCCTTTCTCAAGCGCGCGCTCTGCGATTGCTTTACCGACTACCGTCGCTGCTTCAGCGTTACCTGTAGACTTAAGATCTTTCGCAAGATCTTTCTCAACAGTTGAAGCCGCTGCCAACACTTCAGAACCGCAAGGAGCGATTAACTGAGCGTAGATGTGGCGAGGTGTACGGTTAACTACCAAGCGATGCGCGGCCAGTTCACGAATTTTTGCTCGTGCGCGAGTAGCGCGACGAATGCGAGCTGTTTTCTTATCCATCGTATCACCCACCTACTTTTTCTTAGCTTCTTTACGACGTACGTGTTCGTCAGCGTAACGTACACCTTTACCTTTGTAAGG
This sequence comes from Alteromonas alvinellae, assembly GCF_902705805.1. Lineage (NCBI taxonomy): Bacteria > Pseudomonadati > Pseudomonadota > Gammaproteobacteria > Alteromonadales > Alteromonadaceae > Alteromonas > Alteromonas alvinellae. Next base: position 6,179 of record NZ_CACSIH010000163.1, read on the forward strand.
CTCTGGTGGACGGTAACCACGAATGTTCGCCGCAACCTGACCAACCACCTGCTTATCGGCGCCTTTAACGACGATTTCAGTTTGGCTAGGAGTTTCAACCGTAATGCCTTCAGGCATTTCGTATACTACAGGGTGAGAGAAACCTAGTGTAAGGTTTAGCTTGGCACCTTGTGCTTGTGCACGGTAACCAACACCTAACAATGTAAGTTTTTTCTCGAAACCTTCTGAAACACCTTGAACCATTGCGTTCAGGATAGAGCGAGCAGTACCTGCTTGTGCCCAGCTGTCAGCGAAACCTTCACGTGGAAGTGCTTTAAGTTGGTTCTCTTCCTGTGCAACTTCTACAGCGTCGTTGAAAACGCGGGTCAAAGTGCCTTTACTACCTTTAACAGTAACTTCTTGACCAGAGATAGAAACTTCTACACCTGATACAACGTCTACTGGGGCTTTTGCTATACGTGACATTTCAACTCCTCCGTTATGCTACATAACCGATGATCTCACCGCCCATGCCAGCGTTACGCGCTGCACGGTCAGTCATCACACCTTTAGAAGTCGACACGATAGCTACGCCTAAACCACCCATAACCTTTGGAAGCTCATCTTTTTTCTTATAGATGCGCAGACCTGGACGGCTTACACGTTCGATAGTGTCAATTACTTGCTTGCCTTCGAAGTACTTAAGCGTAACTTCTAAAACAGGCTTAACGTCACCAGTAGCAGCGAAGTCAGTAATATAACCTTCAGCTTTCAATACTTCACAGATTGCAACGCGAAGTTTTGAAGAAGGCATAGTTACAGAAACTTTCTGTGCCATCTGGCCGTTACGGATGCGGGTAAACATATCCGCGATAGGATCTTGCATGCTCATTATCAGCTACTCCTTACCAGCTGGCTTTCTTAAGGCCAGGGACTTCACCGCGCATCGCTGCTTCGCGAAGCTTAATACGGCTAAGACCGAATTTGCGTAGGTAACCATGTGGACGACCAGTAACACGGCAACGGTTACGTTGACGAGACTTACTAGAGTCACGTGGCAGTTGTTGTAGCTTCAGAACAGCGTCCCAACGCTCATCTTCAGAAGCGTTAACATCGCTGATAATCGCTTTAAGTGCGGCGCGCTTTTCAGCATACTTAGCTACTAGCTTAGTACGCTTAGCTTCACGTGCCTTCATTGATTCTTTTGCCATAACCCTACACCCCTACTTTTTGAATGGGAAGTTAAACGCGTCCAGCAGAGCACGTGCTTCTTCATTTGTATTCGCACTGGTAGTGATAGTGATATCCATACCGCGAACCTTATCCACTTTATCGAAATCGATTTCAGGGAAAATGATTTGCTCACGCACGCCCATGCTGTAGTTACCACGTCCGTCGAATGATTTAGGATTCAAACCACGGAAGTCGCGAACACGTGGAATAGCGATTGAAATCAAACGCTCTAGGAATTCCCACATACGCTCGCCGCGTAGGGTTACTTTACAGCCAATCGGATAACCTTCACGGATTTTAAAACCCGCTACTGATTTTCTAGCAACTGTAACAACAGGCTTCTGACCGGCGATAGCCGTCATGTCAGCTTGAGCATTCTCAAGTACCTTTTTGTCAGCAACTGCTTCACCTAAACCCATGTTTAGAGTGATTTTTTCAATCCGAGGGACTTGCATGACGCTTTTGTATCCGAACTGCTTAGCAAGTTCAGCTACTACTGTTTCTTTATAGAAATCATGCAGTTTCGCCATCGTACTCTCCAATATAATTAAACAAGTTCGCCGTTAGACTTGAAGAAACGTACTTTCTTCTCATCTTCGAAACGGAAACCAACGCGATCTGCTTTGCCCGTTGCCGGGTTAACAATCGCAACATTAGAAACGTGAATAGAAGCTTCTTTCTCAACGATGCCACCAGCTACGCCCAATTGTGGGTTTGGCTTAGTGTGCTTCTTGACAAGATTAACGCCTTCTACAATTACACGGTTATCAGCAATAAGCACTTTAAGGACTTTGCCTTGTTTGCCTTTGTCTTTACCCGCTAATACGACTACTTCATCATCACGACGAATTTTATTAGCCATTATCGTGACTCCTTATAGTACCTCTGGGGCCAATGAGATGATTTTCATGAAGTTTTCACTTCTCAACTCACGGGTAACCGGGCCAAAGATACGCGTACCAATTGGTTGCTTGTTAGCATTAAGCATAACAGCCGCGTTACCGTCAAAACGAATGGTAGAACCATCTGCACGACGAACGCCTTTTCTAGTACGCACCACCACTGCATTCAGTACGTCACCTTTTTTAACTTTACCGCGAGGAATTGCTTCCTTAACAGTAACTTTGATGATGTCACCGATACCTGCATAACGGCGATGCGAGCCACCAAGAACCTTAATACACTGAACCCTGCGAGCGCCGCTGTTGTCTGCAACGTCCAGGTTAGTTTGCATTTGGATCATGTTAGTGCTCCGCTCTTAAAATTAAGACTCTCCCGAGTCGTTAGTGCTGCTAAAAACAACTGGATGTCGTTGCTTTTATGTACATACCCCCATAAAAAGGGCGCGAAATAATAACAGAAAAGAATTTGAAGTGATAGCGGTAAATTGAATTATTTTTAAACTATGTGTGCAATAAAAAAGCCCCGACTAAAAGTCGGGGCTGATAACCACGTCATAGGTTATCAAGCAGGATCTTTTAGCGCTGAAACGTTATTTTCAAACTGCATACTCAAATGCCTAAAAACACATTCTTTTAAACGACTTACACCAACAGGTTTTGATATAAAGTCGTTCATACCAGATTTCAAGCATTTTTCTTTGTCTTTCGTTAGCGCGTTAGCGGTTAGCGCTATAATTGGAAGCGTTGAGCTTTGATGGCCTAGTTTTCTGATCTGTTTGGTCGCCTCTAAACCATCCATAATCGGCATATGACAGTCCATAAGGATAATAGCGTAAGGTGACTTTTCTGCAATTGAGCGCTTCACTTTCTCTAATGCGTCTTCTCCATTAACCGCTAAATCACTTGCCAACCCTATTTCTCTTAACTGCTCTTTAATGACGAGTTGATTAATCTCATTATCTTCAACGATAAGCGCTTTTAGCGTGCTTAACTCCTCTTTACTTGGGGTATAGCATGCATTAAGCGCAGACCTTTTCTCTGCCATTGCTCCCGCATTAGCATCGTCAAGTGTTAGCGTTGCAGTAAAGCGCGCACCTATACCTAGCTCGCTACTTACTTCAATTTTCCCGTCGTAGTGTTCTACGATTTGTTTAACTATGGATAACCCTAAACCTGTACCGCCAAAACGACGCTCCGACGAACTCTCAGCTTGCATGAAAGGCGTGAAAATTATTTTTTGCTGCTGCGCGCTAATACCGATGCCAGTATCAGTCACTATAAGCTTCACACGATATCGGCCTCGCCCATATCGCGTACATTTTGTTTCAAGCGTGACTTCGCCCTTTTTTGTAAACTTGAATGCGTTATTGAGAAGATTGATTAGAACTTGCCCCACTCTCAGCTTGTCTGCAATAAAGGTAATGCCCTTAACAGAAGCTATACTCGCGCTAAATTCCACCCCTTTTTCTTCAGCAAGCCTTAAAAACATGGGTATTTGCTCTTCGATGGTTTCGGAAAGGCTAGTTGGGGCTTCTTCGAAGGATATCTCACCAGAACCGAACTTAGAAAAGTCTAAAATCCCGTTTACAATATTGAGCAAAGCCTCTGCGCTTTGCGATGCAATGGAGGCCAACTCCATCTGTTTCGCATTAAGTGGCGTTGCTAACAATGCTTCTAACATTCCCTGAACTCCGTGAATAGGCGTTCGAATTTCATGACTCATATTGGCCAAAAAATCGCTTCGGGCTTTTAACGCACTCTCTGCCAGTTCACTTTTATGGCGGAGTACTGCTTTGTCTATTTGCATTTGCGTGATATCAACAGTAGCGCCAATCACTTTTACACAACGTCCATTCTCCATTATTGGATGGGCTCTACTTTCGAGCCATCTCGGCTCTCCAGCGTCGGTTTTCACTTCAACCTCGTAAGCAAAGTCTTGACCTGTTTTTATCATTTCCTGAAACTGATTAACGTAACTTTTTCTCTGTTCTTCACTAACAATAAAATTGACGATTTCATCTGGCTTCAATACGCGTTCACTGTGTACATGCAGCATTCGTTTTAGTGCACCTGACCACACTATCGAGCCGCTATCTACATTCAGTTCCCAAGTCCCCACACCGGCTAAATTTGTAATTTGGTTAAGTAAAGAGTTTCGCTCTTCTAGAACAACTTTTTGCGCATTCAAATTACTGAGTGCTTGCTGACGCTCCAGTTCGTTACCAATCCATGAGGCTAGAAGTAGAAGGTAATCAGTTTCTAGCGCGCCAAATGCCTCTTCTCTTGGAGAGAGCGAAGAAAAGTTAACCGTGCCATAAAACTCGCCAAACACATGTATAGGAGCAGCGAGATAACTTTTAAGCGTATATTTTTCAAAACAGGGATGGGAAGCGCCAGGCTGAATATCGATATTATGGTACGCCACCACTGTGCCTGCACTTGCCACATCGGCACAATAGGTATCACAGAGGGAAAACTTAGCATCTTCAGGTATGCTATCGCCCGGCGTAACCACACTTTGAACGCTGTACTGGTCGCCTCGAATATTACTCACAATCCCTGTTTCTAAGCGTAGAATCTCTGTGCCGATACGCAGCAAGTTCTCTAATTTTTCATCTAACAGCATAGCCCTGTCGTTAGATATTGTTTGTAGGTCTTGAATAATACTCATGAGGATTGTCGCCCTCCCGGACTGCAAATAAAAAAGGCCAATATTGTTAACATTGACCTTTTAAACTTATGAGATATTTCAAGAGATGAAAGTTTCACCTCTCATCAATTAGTATAATAAACCGACTAACCTATTAATAAAGCACGCTAATTTTATATCCTGTCGGCGTGTCTGCTGGCTCTACAGTAACGATGTAGTTTTCTTCTTCGATAAAACCAAATAATGCCGTTCTATCTAAAAGCACTTGTTCTTCGTTACTATCTTCGTAAACCGCAATCACCTCATAGTAATCTGAAGGCAATACTTCGCTTGTACTTTCAGCGAACTCTAGATTTTGGACATCATACTCAGCAGTATCGATGGTTTCATCGTTTCTTACTAAGTAGAAATCTACGTCATCAAAATCGCTGACTAGGTTTATAAAATTAACGGTTTTATCGTATGCCTGAGGCAAGCCACTTTCTACAAAGGTTGCTGCACCTAATTTGTCGTCGGTGTTATAGATAAGGATAGCCTTACTTTCACCTTGGTTAAGGGTAATAAGCTTATTGCTAAGTGATGTTACTGTACCTGAAGGGTCAGTGACCGTAACGCGATAGTCACCGTAGCGAATGGTACTAAACTCAGACAATTCACCCGCGGCAAGCGTGAAGCTCACGTCTTCTTCGTTAGTGTTACCACCAAATGTTACCTGTAACTCTGCATCTAGGTTAGTCGAATTATAAATACGATATTGTGAGTCGGCTTCTACGTCTGTAAGCGCGGTCACTGTCGAAGAGTTCAGCACCGTGTCGACCACAAGCCCCTCTTGAATAGCACCACTTACATCACGAAGGGTCATCAAGTACTCAGTTTCGTACACAAAATTAAGAGTTTGCGACTCAAACACAACGTAATCACTACCTGGTTGAGTAAGGTAAATAGTGTATTCTCCTTCGTCGAAGTAATCACTGTCGTCATCGGCGTCCCAGTACTCTAGCTCTGCCATGTTGCCAGTTGTTACCGTGCCGAGGAAATTAGCTGCCTCAAATGGGTCACCTGATTCACTCATATAAAAATCATACGATGAATCATCTACGGCCACAGAGAGCGCAAACAAACGAAAATGGTCCTCAAGTGTTTCACGCTCATACGAGTAAGTAGTAAAAGTTGGGTTGCTAAAATCACCGCTCATAACGACGATGGTTTTATAGCCATTTTTTAAATTCACCGTAATTTCGTCGATGTAAACTTCTTGGTCGTCAGAATCGGTACGAATGAACTCTAGCTCGTATTCGTCCTCATCCATAGAATACATGGACGTAGCATCACCAAATTGAGCTGAACCAAAACTGTCTCCATCCACCTCTCGCATTTCAACATTCGCGCCATTCGGTGATGCGTTATAAAACTGTATATAGGCGTAAGAGTAATCTGAGCTACTGCTGTCTGAGCCACCGCATGCGGTAAGCCCTAGCAGCGCCACAAGCCCTATTGCCGCTGCACGGAACCATGTTCCACTGCGCAAAGAGTGAGAGGTCAATTGCATAAATTGGATGTCCTTTGAAGTTGTTCTTTGTTGGTTTAAGACTGCGTTAACGCAAAGAGGCACATGTAACAAGTGCTTATATTTGCACGCACAATACAGCGATATGGCTGTCTTAAAAGAGCTTGGTTCAGGGCTTTACGCTATCTTTGCAAACCTGACCTTTCTTTATGAAAATTGACGGTTTGTTGTAGTAACTTCTTTATTCACAAAGGCTATTCGAGGTGTGTAATGGGCATAAAAAAGCCTGCTGAACAGCAGGCTTGAATGTGTCTTTGGAAACGGGGTTATCTACTCATATGAGTAAGAGAGCGTTACGCCGCTATATGACGAATACGCGCGAATACCGATGTGCCAAGTACCTGATGCTGGCGCATCAAACGTACATACTTCGCTGTTACCATTTTGGTATGGACGGCAATCATAGCTGTTGGTTTCTGGCTGTGAGCCGAACTTCACATAAAGGTCAGCGTCGCCTGAGCCACCAGAAGTGCGAATAGTCATTTGCGATACACCTTCTGGAATAGTCCATGTGTAACGATCCCAGTTTCTACGTGTGCCTGAAAGGCCTGTTAGTTGACCTGATACTGGCTCTACACCCGGCTCAGAACCACCACCGCCACCTGTGCCGCTTCCGTCACAGCCATTAGTGTTAAGATAGTTATACGCATCAGCTAACTGCATCAAACCATAACCATAGAAGTTATCGCGCCCTGCACTGCCTTTATCTTCAGCCGTTGCATTTAATGCATTACGTATCTGATTGTTAGAACATTGCGGGAAATAGCTCCACACCAATGCTGCACCACCGGCTACGTGTGGCGTAGCCATAGACGTACCGCTTAGCGCTGCGTAAGTATTCGTTGGATAAGTAGACTGCACTGCACTACCTGGTGCAGCTATTTCAACCTGATCGTTATATTGGCTGTAGCTTGCACGGTTCTCATTTGAGTCTACCGCTGCAACAGACATTACTGCATCATAAGACGCTGGGTAAGACTTTGCGCTGTTACCATCGTTACCTGCAGCTGCAACTAACAACATGCCTGCATCAGTGAAGCTCTGCATAGCGTTGCGCTCGGTAGTTGACGAACTGCCGCCACCCAAGCTCATGTTTACAACATTAGAGCCAGCATCCTGACACTGGGTGATAGCATCGATAAGGTCAGACGCGTACGTCCATTGGCCATTGTCGTTAAAGATTTTAACGATATGCATATCTACACCAGGATATACACCGACCACACCTTCATTGTTATCGTATGCGGCAATCGTTCCTGCTACGTGTGTGCCGTGACCATTGCCGTCGTTATACCAGTTACCAACAGCACTGTTATTTGCTTGTCCTGTAACACCGTCATTTGTACCAGGAAGGTCTGGGTGACCTAGGTTGTAACCCGTATCAATGATACAAACTTTGCGAGCTGTAGTATCTGACTGACCAAACTGATTCGCTTGGACCATGGTGTAGCCGTATGGCGTAGTTTGCGCCATAGGTTTACGACGAACGTCCACTTCAATACTTTCTACATTAGGGTTTTTGCGAAGCTTATTGAGTGCAGACTTGCTCATGGTAGCCGCTACCATTTTATGCTTCTTAAGCTCTTTCTTGATAGAGCCACCCGCTTTTCTTACTTCAGACTTCGCCGACGCGATATCAAAAGGTTTTTTACCCTTTGATTTAGCACTTGCGATTTGACCTTTACCTTTTAGCGCACTTACTGCCACTGTTTCAGTGGTCATTTCATCTTTGAATTTGATGATATAACGCTCTTGTTCAGTAGTAACAAGACGGTCAACAGTCAATCGCTTACCTAGTGCTTGCTTTAAGGTTTGAGGCTTTTCCTTAACTTTTACCAGACCTTCGCCTGCTGCCATTGCAGAATTACCCATTAAGCCAAGTGATACAGCTAGAGCAGCTGCTGTTAGACATGTGTGTTTCTTATTTAATTTCGAGTTCAAAATTTATTTCCTGTTTTATCTGTCTTATTAACTTCAGCACTGTTTTTGTCCGTGCTTTTGAAGCTATTTGTTATTAAATGACATACAGGTATAACCATTACCTCATACGAAAAGCTCATCCATGACAACCGACGCAACTGCGTTGCAACGACCTACCCGTTTGTCAGGTTTGTAGTTAACCGGTAGTAAAGAGGTTAGCTACAGAGCTCATATTAGGCGGCTAATCAAGTAGTTGAGTATATTGCCTTAACCCTGGTAAGTATTTTTTATACCTTAAAAAATACTTTTAAAAACACCACACTCCATGAGAAGCGCGCCAAATGTGTTCTACGAGCGCATTCATATTAGGAATAAAATTTTATAATTAACATTTATCTTACCTTTTCAAGTGTAACAAAATGTTAAAACACTTATAAATTTACCTAAAAAAAGCGTGTGACCCTCTCGGATCACACGCTTTTTCAAAATACTAACGAATTGGCGTTGAGAAATTCTTAGCGTTAATGGCTACGTTATAGTCTGCGCTGCCTTACAATCTCGTACAAGCATACACCTGTAGCTACCGACACATTTAAGCTTGTTACGCTGCCAGCCATAGGGAGCTTCACTAACTCATCGCACGTTTCTTTAGTAAGCCTACGCATGCCTTTACCTTCAGCCCCCATTACCAGCGCGGTTGGCCCTTTTAGATCTACATCGTAAAGGGTTTTGTCGGTTTCACCAGCAGTGCCTACAATCCATAGCCCTTTATCTTGAAGGTGCTTCAAGGTTCTGGCCAGGTTAGTGATTTGAATAAGTGGAACCACTTCAGCGGCGCCACAGGCCACCTTTCTTACTGTGCCATTTAAGCTTGCTGATTTATCCTTCGGTACTACTACCGCGTGCACCCCTGCTCCATCTGCAGTACGCAAGCACGCACCTAGATTATGCGGGTCGGTTACACCGTCTAGCACCAAAATTAAAGGCTGCGCTTCGCTTTCTAAAATTTTGTCTAAGTCAGCTTCATCTAGCACGCGGGCTGGTTTCGCCCTTGCTACCACGCCTTGATGTTGCTCACCACTTACTTTGTCATCAAGTGCCTTGCGCTGACAAAACTGAACCGAAATACCGAAACGACGGGCTTGGTTAACAACATTGTTAAGGCGCTCGTCATTGCGACCTTTTAACACTAACACTTCCATTACACGCTCGGGCTCTTTTTCAAGTACCGACTGCATGGCATGTAAACCGTATAACCATTCTTGCTGCGCCATTTAACGCTTACCTCTTTTATTCAATGACAGTGTTTTGCCGCTACTACCGCCTTTTGCGCTGCCGCGACTTGACGATTTTCCACCACTACGACTAGACGAGCTTGAGCCGCCTTTGCCTTTACGCCCTTTCTTATCAGAACGCGAGTTTTTGTCAGTGCGTGGTTTGTTATCAAAGCGAGTCGGAGTTCCTGAAGCCTTCTTAGCAGTCTTCACTTTTACCTTCTTGCCCTTGGTGCCGCGCAGCATAGACTTATCGAGTAATAAATCAATCTTTCTTTCATCAAGGTTGACCGCTGCTACGGTCACTTCTACCGTATCGCCCAGTCTGAACTGGCGATGACCCGACTCGCCCACCAGCGCTTGTTTTACGTCATCATAGTGATAATAGTCATCGTCTAGTGATGTAATGTGTACCAAGCCATCGATGTGGTATTCGGTAAGGCGAACAAATAAGCCAAAGTTTGTAACCGAGCTCACCACACCTTCAAAGGTATCACCGACGTGGTCGAGCATAAACTCGCACTTAAGCCAGTCAGCCACGTCACGGGTGGCATCATCGGCGCGACGCTCTGTCATTGAACACTGTTCGCCTAACTGTTCAATTTCTTCAACAGTGTAATTTTTCGCGCCACTCACCGCTTTCTTGCCTTGCTGCTTTGCAATAATGCCTTTTAGCGCACGGTGAACAACCAAGTCTGGGTAGCGACGGATAGGTGACGTGAAGTGCGCGTAAGCTTCTAGCGCCAAACCAAAGTGACCTACGTTGTCACCGTCGTAAACCGCTTGCTTCATTGAGCGCAGCAGCATGGTTTGAATAAGCTCTTCGTCTACCCGACCGCGGGTTTTAAGTACCACATCGGTAAATGCAGCGGGCTCTGCATCTTCTACAATGGCGTGAGGGATACCAATTTCACTTAAGTAACTGGTAAATGCGGTAAGCCTGTCGGCGTCTGGTTTGTCGTGAACACGGTATAGCGCAGGCGCCTCATACTTTTCAAGCATAAGAGCCGCACTCACGTTTGCCATGATCATGCACTCTTCAATAAGCTTGTGTGCGTCGTTACGCACCAGCGGCACAATATTTTCAATCTTGCGCTGGGCGTTGAATACAAACTTCACTTCTTGGGTTTCAAATTCAATCGCCCCACGCTTGGCACGGGCTTTTTTGAGCGCACGGTACAAGTCGTGAAGATTGCGCAAATGAGGTACATGAGGCTCGTAGCGCTGATGAAGTTCTTTGTCGCCCTGCAGAATATTCCACACTTTAGTGTAGGTTAAACGGGCGTGTGAGTTCATGACTGCTTCGTAAAACTGGAATTCTTGCAGTTTACCGTTTGCACTGATGGTCATTTCACACACCATACATAGGCGGTCGACTTCAGGGTTGAGTGAACACAAACCGTTTGACAGTACTTCCGGTAGCATAGGAATTACTTGGTCAGGGAAGTACACCGAGTTACCGCGCTGCTGCGCTTCATCGTCTAGGGCTGAGCCTGTTCTTACATAGTGACTTACATCGGCAATGGCTACCCACAGCTGCCATCCGCCGTCGTCTAGCGGTTCGCAATATACCGCGTCATCAAAGTCGCGAGCGTCTTCACCATCAATAGTAACCAGCGGAAGCTGGCGTAAATCGATGCGACCTTCTTTGGCTTCATCGGGCACCTGATCGGTAAGCTTTTCCACTTGCTTGGTTACGCCATTTGGCCACTGGTGCGGAATATCAAATGTGCGTAAGGCCATTTCTATTTCCATACCTGGCGCCATATGTTCACCAAGTACTTCAACAATTTTGCCCACCGGACTCATTTTGCGGCGTGGGCGCTGGGTAAGCTCTACCACAACCACCTGCCCCATTCGAGCACCGTGTGTGCTCTCTGGTGGAATGACAATTTCATGCTGCAACCGGCTGTCATCTGGCACAACCATGCCAAAACCTTGCTCAACAAAGTAGCGGCCAACAATTGGCTCGCTGCGTGGCTCAATGACTTGCGTAACAAACGCTTCTTTTCTTCCGCGGCGATCGGTTCCACTAATGCGTGCTTCTACCACATCGTCGTGAAGGAACAGGTTCATTTGCCCAGCACTGATAAATAAATCACCGCTTTTATCTACAGGACGCAAAAAGCCGTAGCCGTCTCGGTGACCAATAATTCTGCCTTTAATGAGTTCATCACGGTTTTGCAGTACGTACTTTTTCTGTTTGGTAAATTGCACCTGACCTTCGCGCTCCATAGCACGTAGTCGGCGCTGAATTCCAATTCGCGCTTCTTCGTCGAAGGCGTTCACCAAGTTACAGATATCAAGAAACGACAACGGCTTGTCGTGCTCTTTTAATAAACTCATTAAATATTCGCGGCTGGCTACCGGATTTTCGTACTTCTCTTTCTCGCGCTGATAATGCGGATCATCACTCATGTATTTTAAATTTACCTTTCGTATTTTGTTCAACGTGTTTTCGTTTTTTGGCTTTGTTCTTAAAAGCGCTGTAGAAAACATAAATATGATTGTTTAGACACATAAACCATTTTTGGTTCATGTGGTTATTTGCTGCACAGTATAACAGTATTTGCAGTAAAACATTGACTGTTATTGTGGATTCTCAGCCTGACATCTGTATGTCACAAACACTCAGTATAAAAATGGGTTTTCGTTTTTGTTGCATGAGCGTTCAACAAAACAATGACATCACCAGTTACCTTACAAACCTTTAAAGAGCAGGCATATGGATAGAAGATCGTTTATAAAGCTGTCATCGTTCGCAGGTGCGAGCGTTGCAGTGTCTACAGGACTAGCGGGCTGTACCGTTAGCACGTCAGCAAATAGCCAACCGCAAACAAACGCTACCTTTACCCATGGTGTGGCGAGTGGCGACCCATTAAAAGACGCCGTTATTATTTGGACACGCGCCGTGCCGACAGTAGATTCAGGCTCAAGCTCATCTGTAGTTAAAGCCGATATTTTATGGGAAATGGCAAACGATGCTGATTTTGCCAACGTGGTAAGTAGCGGTATTGTTGAAGCCAAAGCAATCCATGATTTCACCGTAAAAGTGGACGTAGCAGGTCTTAGTCCGGCTAACCGTTATTTTTACCGCTTCAAAAGCGCTAATAATACAAGCCCTGTTGGAGAAACCCGTACGCTACCTGAGGCCGACGTGTCTGACGTTACGTTCGGCATATTTTCTTGTTCCAACTACCCCGCTGGCTTTTTCACGCCGTATATGGAAGCAGCGAAAGACGACAACATCGACTATGTATTACACCTTGGTGACTACATTTATGAGTACGATGGCGAAGGTTACGCAACTGAGCACGCCAAGGAAATTGGCAGAACCTATGCGCCAGATAACGACACCGAGCTTTATACTCTCACTGACTATCGCAACCGCTATGCGCTGTATCGTACGGATGAAGGCTTGCTGTCGTTACATCAAAACAAGCCGTTTATTGTTGTGTGGGATGACCATGAAATTACTAACGACACCTATAAAGACGGCGCTGAGAATCACCAAGCGGATGAAGGCGATTTTTATGCCCGCCGTGCAGCGGCCGTACAAGCTTATTATGAGTGGCTACCCATTCGCCCACCTTTTGGCACCGAGCGCTTAGAAATTTATCGTCAGTTTACTTTTGGTAAACTTCTTGACTTATACATGCTCGACACCCGCGTTCTTGCACGCGACAAACAGCTTGAATACGCCAACTATCGCGATGCCGAAACTAAAACGTTTGACCAAGCACGCTTTATGAAAGACATCGGCAACTCGAACCGCGGTTTACTCGGTGAAACCCAACGCAACTGGCTACATTCGTCTATGCGGCAAAGCCAGGCTAAATGGCAGGTGTTAGGGCAGCAGCTATTAATAGGCCGCATGCTTTTCCCTGTATCTATTTTTAATGGCGTTGAACGCAAAGCAATACCTGCCCATGTACACAAACTTGCGAATATTAAACGCAAGCAAAAGCAAGGTGGCGCACTTAGCGAGCAAGAGCTTGCGCTTATTAATACCGTAATGCCTTACAACTTAGATGCATGGGATGGCTACCCTGTTGAGCGGGAACAGGTGCTGATGCAGCTTAAGTCCATCGGCAAGCCAGTTATTGCCCTTGCAGGTGATACACATAACGCTTGGCACAATAAATTAACCCTAAAAGATGGCACAGAAGTGGGGGTTGAACTGGCCACACCAGGCGTAACATCACCCGGTATGGAACATTACTTAAGCATGGATGATGAAATGGCAGAAACCCTTGCCGACGATCTTCCGCTTCTAATTGACGATTTGCAGTACTGTAATCTTCACCACCGTGGCTTTATGACATTGACCGTTAGCGAAGACCGCGCAACAGCCACTTGGCACTATGTGGATGCAATTTTAACCAAGGCTGGAAAAGTGGTTAACACACATAGCTTTGAGATTAAGGCATAGCTTTCTAAAATTTTATAAGCGTGTATAGGCTTGAGCCTATACACGTTATTTGTACAAGAAGAAACTATAAACGCTGTTTTGCACCTCGCACAATGAGCTTAGTGCTTTGAACAAATAGTTTGTTTTTAATCTGCGCTCGGCCATTGCTGAGCATCATGAAGAACACGTAGTATTTCGATGCAATTTGTAATGATGTTTTCTCGATATATTACGATAAACGGCAGGCCATTAATCACAAGTTCCCGCGTATTCTTCAATCGGCCATGACGGCCCGCTCTGGGATGTTCTGATAAGAAGCTGTTCTGATAAGATTGAGTGCGAACTATCAATAATCTTCATGACAACGTCGATAGCTACAGAGGGGCTATTTTCTTTAGCAATATGAACTTCAATTTTCTCTAAATCGGTACCTGCAAGATCAGTCCATTTGAGCTGCACGCTTAGCCTCCCATTTAGCTTTGAGATCATTATGGTCGGTCAAGCGACCCTCATCAGCGGCTTTCACTCCTTTTTCCACCTCTTGGATAAACCACTCTTCGCGAGCAACAAACTGCTTGATAGCTTCGGCCATCAGCCACGCCCTAGGCCTGTCCATCGCTTTAGCCATTTCGCCTACACGTGCAAGTGTTTCATCATCTAATCTTACTGAAGTAGCTTTTAAAGGCATGCAGATTCTCCGAGGTTCTTTGAGAATCTTTATTGTAACTGCACTAGTATTAAATGTCTTCTTTTGCTTTCTTCAACAAAGACTGAGTGCAAGACATGATAGTTAAATCGCACCAACTAGAATAAGAATCTCTAATAGTCCTTCTTAAAACCCATATAATTTAAATTACGTCCTATTCCCATCAAAGAAAGGGCAAGTTGACGGGAATAGGTAATCTCTTATTCTTTACTTTTAGAACTCGTAGTAAACGCGCACACCGGCAATACGAGGCATACCGCGAACATAGGTAGGAATACCCAAGCCGCCACCCGTGTTACCTGCATCAATCAAGAACTCTTTATCAAACAGGTTGTTTACGTAAAACTCGTAGGCAAACTTGCTGTTGTCTTGAAGCAGTTTCACCGACACATCGGTTAGTGAGTAAGTGTCTTGAGAAAGGCCAGGATAATTACTGCTTTCAAAAAACACTTCAGACTGGAAGCTGGTAAGCCAGTTAACATCAATGTCGAAGTTATTCATATTGAATACTTTGTTGATGTTTATCGCGCCGCTAACCTCTGGCGCTAAGCGGAACTTATTGCCGCCGTACTGGAACTCAGAACCATCGGCTGTATTGTCTGCAAACTCAGCATCAAGGAAACCAAGGCTTGCTGTTAGCGTCAGCGTTTCACTGTAGTTATAGGTCGCCATGCCTTCAATGCCTGACATGGTCGAGTCGCCTACCGTTACGGTAATAGACTGCAAGGTTTCTGCATCGGTAAAACTTTGCTGATAATCGCTGTATTCGTAGGTAAAAATAGCTCCCGAGAATAGGAAGTTGGCGCTTTGATACTTAACCCCCAAATCATAGCTGTCTACGATTTCAGGCTTGGTGACGTTAACACCACCCGCGTTTGCATCCACAACCGGTGAACGACGGCCTTTGGCGTAGTTCGCATATAAGTTCCAGTTGTTATTAACATCGTAGCTTACGGCAAAGCGTGGCAAGGTATCGTCAAAGTCGCGCTCTGCATCGAAAGTGAACGCACCGTCTGCGGTAGTAAAGGTATTACGCGTATAGCGGGTTTCATCGATATAGCGAACGCCAGCCGTAACATTAATATTGTCGGTCACGTAATACGACACTTCAGCAACATAGGATGCAATGTCTAACTCAGCTTCAAAGGTGAACGGCCCTTGTATCAAAATAGGTGGCAGCGCTGGATTTGAAATAGGTGAACCATCTTCATTGAACAGTTGCGACACCAACATGGCACGTAGTGCTTCAATGTCTTCTAACGACGCATCGGTAGCGATATTTTGGTTAAGTGGAATGTTGGAATTGGCTTCAAGCTGTGCTCTCACTGCGTCGAAAGTGCCGCGCACAAACGGGTCTACCATCACATAATACGGTAAAATAGAATCGTCTTGGGTGATCGACGCACCAACAAATGCGGCCAGCTTATCACCGGAATCATATACCAAACGCATCGATGCACCCTGAAGCGTGGCGTCGTTATCGAAATAAGCATCTTGAATACGAAGCGCAGAACCGTCTGCATCAAAGCCTTCGCTCACCTCTACATCTTTATAATAGGCATCGGCATGTAGGCTAAGCATTTGGTTAAAATCGTAGTTTACGGTTAAATCATAGGCTTGAAGCGTACGCTCAATACCTAGCTCGCTACCTAAACTAAATTCGGCATCAGTAAAAGGGCTAGTATCTCCACCATTGGGGGCAATAGAGCCCGATTTGAAGGCGATACCCGGCTGATCGTTATACTCCATTGCTGCGCGCGCAATGATTTCTAACTTCTCATAGCTTGCAAGCCAAGTGGCGCGAAGTGCTTGTACTGAAACACCCTGAAGATCTTCGCTGTTGCACGGCACTTCTTCACCTAAGTGGTTATACATGTTTGCATTACCATAGTAAGAGTCAGCACTACACGCATTATTTTCTACAATGCCGTCCATCTCTCGGTAAAGCCCAGCAATACGGAAACTGTGATTATCATTAATAGGCTGGTTATACATAAACTCTACTTCTTGGCCCTGCTCTGAGTTATAGCCAACCTGCACTTTGCCTTCTTGTTCAAAGGTAGGAAGATTAGAGTGAATGCTTACCGCGCCATTGGCTGCCGCCACACCAAATAGGGTTGGCTGTGGGCCTTTTAAAACCTCTACGCGAGCAATATCGTAAAGCGCAACACTGGCTACGGTTTTCTTACTGATATCGAAGCCATCTTGATATACCGAAATGCGAGGTGTAGCCGACACTGACGAAACATCATCGGTGACACCGCGAATGTTGAAAGACGGTAAGCTTACGGCTTGTTCCTGAATTTGAACGTTAGGCAAAATACGAGATAGCTCATCAAGCTCCATAATATTGGTGCGCTCCAGAAACTCGCTGCCTATAACGTCCATAGTAACGGGCACATCCATTACGGACTGCTCTCGCATTTGCGCAGTTACCGTAATCTCTTCTATATAGTCTGTTTCGTTTTCTGTGTCGGGCGCGACTTCCTGTGCAATTGCAGCGGTAGATAGTGCAAACGCAATCGTTGTGGCAAGCAAAGAGCGTGAACAAAGCGGTCGTGGGTACAGAGGGCGCATTAAATCATTCCTTTCGTGTGCTTATAGGGTGTTTTATGTATTTTTATAAGCATTTCGCCGATAGATTGGCGACAATGCTTACTTTATTTAGAATTATCGAAGCACAAGAATGTAGAGCGCTTTTAAGACGGTTCGATGAAGTATCCGTGACAAATGAAAGGCAATTTTGTGACAGACGACTTTCCCTTTCTATTTCCCTAATAAGCTCTGTACCAGAGCTCAGTTGTTATTAAATAAAGCTCTATGTAACTTTTGTTGAATAAATACACAACAAAAGTTATCATATATGACAACCCAATAGGAATAATGATGAATTGGGAAATCAAGTTTCACAGAGGCGTTAGAGAGCAAATATTGGCTATGCCACCTAAAGTGCAGGCACGTTTTATACGGTTATTAGAACTTATGGAAAAGCATGGCCCGAACTTAGGGGCTCCTCATACTAATACCAGTCCACATAGGTAATTACCCTCTCAGCGAGAGTTAAAATGTTCGTAATCGCGGCGTGTTTCCGCAGGTAT
>NZ_CACSIH010000164.1:0-918 GCF_902705805.1 Alteromonas alvinellae
ATGAATGCCCTATCTATTGTGAACAAAGTCATCTCGCTTGTCAGCTTTAAAATGCATATGTCGCGACAAAAAGCACTTACCGCATGTGTTAAAAGTTTGCTTAACGGAAATGCCGCAACTGTCACGAGCATAGGTCGAGGCATCAATAATAAAGCCTTTGAGAAGCATCGGATTAAGCGAGCCGACCGATTACTTTCCAATACAAACTTATTACATGAAACGCCAACTATCTATGCAGCTACATGCCAGTTGTTATGTAGTCATATTTTGCGGCCTGTTATTTCCGTAGATTGGTCAGATCTTGATGAGCATAACGGTCATTTTCTATTGCGCGCAGCTATTTCTCTTAAAGGCAGGTCCATCACGCTTTACCAAGAAGTCCATTGTAATAAAACCAGAGAAAAGCAAGCGACGCACAGAGCATTTTTGCATGCTCTGCGAGCAGTATTACCTTCACAATGCCATCCCATTATCGTTACAGATGCAGGGTATAAATCACCGTGGTTCAGGGAGGTGATGGCGTTAGGGTGGGATATTGTCGGTCGCGTGCGTCGGCCGCATTATTACTCGTCTGACGCTGGGCACACGTGGCAATGTATTCATCAGCTTTACGCTCAAGCCACGTGCAGACCAAAGCGTTTTGATAATAGCCAGATAGTCAGAAGCAATCCTTTTGCCTGCACGCTTGTTTTATTTAAACAAAAAAGTAAAGGCCGTCACGCTCGTAACACTGATGGTTCGCTCAAGCGCTCAGGACATTCAAAAAAACATGCTCAGGGTGCAAAAGATCCTTGGCTATTGGCAACATCGCTCTCTTCTCATCGGCAGTTATCAAAACAAGTGGTCGGTATTTATCGACAGCGGATGCAAATTGAAGAAGGGTTTAGGGACATGAAAAGCACCAAGTTCGGGCTTGGC
>NZ_CACSIH010000165.1:0-15278 GCF_902705805.1 Alteromonas alvinellae
ATAGCAACAATTTAGCAGAACATAGCCTTTTGTTTTGGCTATAGGCCAACTCATAGACTGTCAGAATTTAGCAGGGGCAACGATGGCCTTGCAATGCCCCAACGGCACGCCCATTTCTAAATTGTGGCTTCTCACTTCGATGTTGATAGCAGGCAGCGGAATATTCACTTGGCTGTATCGAAATCGCGATCAGTAAAATGAGACAGACACTCCACTAAAGTGACAGACACTTCACAAAGGTGACAGGCATATACAATTCTTTCTAACGTGACAGGCATAAACAATTCTTTAGCAAGACAGGCATTGTGCAACTAGAAGATGAAAAGATGTTGGACTCTTAAAGTCCATGAAATTACAGTCGATGATAGCTGATGACTGTCCGAGCAACTTGTAAGCTTACGAAATATCAGTAAATAGCAAACTAACTAAACTGTTGGACAGTTTTAGGTACATGAAAATTGGCGATGAGTAGTTTGTAACGAGCTCAGCCTAACAATCTTAAAGCGTTTTGGCGGCCATGAACCCTTTTTAAGTTTTGATTAAGAGCATATCGCTCGAGGTTTATAAGCCTTCCAGCAGCGTGCTTAAAGCTTCTTTCAAACTGAGTGGTTAAATTTAACCATTGCTCTAATTCGATATTTAAGCGTGTAAGAATTGGAGGCAAGTCGTTCTCAACACTACCCCGTTTATTTGGCTGAAGAGTTCGACTTGATGCATCTATAAGCTGAAGGTAATCTACAAAGGTAAAAGGTAAACTACTCGTCATCTCTTGGTTAGGCTTCACCATGAAAGGCATCAGTCTTTTTGGTTTTTTCCCCGCTTTGGCCGCCTGAACTCTATATTTAATACTAGTGTAGCCAGATTCTTCAGGAGTTTTTGCCAATTTTGCTCTCACTGGATTTAAATCGACATATGCCATGCATGCAGCAAGAGCAGATTCATCTAATAACGCTTGTGATTTAAATCGGCCCTCCCAGAAATGTCCTGTACAGTCGTCCTCTTTGTTAGCAGCTCGAGCGATATACTCATTCAGTGCGCGCATAAACCAACTGATATCAAATAGTCGTTTGCGCCACACTTCTGCAGTCAATCGTACAGATTCGATTTGCATTTCGCTTAAATCTTTCCTCGACATAGGGGACAAATATAGCCGTGTAAGTAAGGTTCCCTTGAATAGGCGGTGCCAGCGCTGGATGATGTCTTCCGTACTGAGTGATTCTGCTTGATTTTTAGATACATGCAGCACTAAGTGAGTGTGATTGCTCATTACTGCGTAAGCACAAACATCAATAGTGAATACGGTACTCAGAAATTGAATTCTGTCTTCTACCCACTTACGTCGATGTTCAAAGCTTTTGCCGTTTTCTTCACCACATAAATAAGCACGGCGAACACAGCGTGAAACACAGTGATAATAAGGCGTATCATTTAAACTAATCTGCGACTTTCTGGCTTTAGGCATAGCGTTTTTCTAACTTGATTGACTCTTCAAGATAGTGAATCGCTATTCATTGGAAAAAAAGTGTACAGAGGTACAGATTTGAGAGTTTCAGAGCAGCAGATCATTGCCTGTCACCTTATTCCTTACATTATTCCTTCCCCTCTCTTTTGTAGCTTTTGTGATGTCTGTCTCATTAATTACCCCTGGGTTTTCGCTCTATTGCAGCATTTTTGGTGCCTGTCTCGTTTAGTTTGCTTGACGTTGAAAAAATTAAGCTTACACTTGCGCGCCTAATTAGCGTACACGTGTACGCTTAAATATCTTCATACTATTTGTATTGAAAGTATTCCGACGAAATACAGGTGTGATTTCTACATTGAGACTATTACTAGATAAATTCACTGATCGCATTTTTCACCATGCCTCTTGGAAGGGCTACTGGGAAGTGCTGATGCAGCAAATTAAACCCGCGTGGCGTGATGGGTATTTCAGAGCCAGGGTTGTGGCAGTAAAAAAACTAAGTGCAGATATGCTGGAGGTTTTACTTAGACCAGAGAAATCTTGGCCTACGCATATCGCCGGGCAGCATGTTGCTTTGACTATAGAGGTTAATGGAAGACTCACCACTCGCATATTTACAATAGCTAGTGGCTCCAACACCCACCAACGAACAAAGCACATCCGTCTGGTGACAAAAGTTAAAGCTCAGGGCGCATTAACACCTTATCTTCACTCTTGTGAGCCTAATCAATGGGTAAATATCTCAGCCCCTATGGGGGAATTTATCTGGCCGAAGGTTGAAAAGCCCCTACTTATGATAGCGGGCGGCTCGGGTATAACTCCTTTCATTGCCATGCTTGACGATGCCGTCAACAACGCGCAGCTAAACCATACACCGGTACACTTACTTTATTTTGCTAAGCCGGACGAGCATGTATTACTCAATGAATTATCAGCGTTCAGTCAGCGCTGTGAGCACTTCACCTATGATATTTTGAGCAAGCAAAAAGACGGAGACGTAGAAGCGCATCTGTGTAACTTTGCCAATGCACACTGGTTAGTGTGTGGTCCACATGCCATGTTCGAGCAAGTTGAAAGTTATGCAAATACGATCAACGTCCCTGTTTCGAGCGAGCACTTCGCTGCGCTTCCTGTCCTAAGCAGTTCTAGTCTTAGCCAAAGTGAAACCTTTTCCTTGGTACACAACGGCCAATCTTTAACTGTCGACAATCAGCAAACCCTACTTATACAACTTCAGCAAGCAGAACAACCTGTGACTTATGGCTGTGGCATGGGAATCTGTCATCAATGTCAATGTGTTAAAAAACGGGGCGTAGTGAGAGATACCCGCACGGGTGAGCTTTCAGATAGCGCAGAGCAACTTATTCAACTGTGTGTATCACAAGCCGTTACTGATTTGGAGATTCAACTATGAACACCAGCGTTGCAATAGACAACCAACACCGTGAAGAAGCCATCGAACAAGCGCATTTTCCGATAAGTGGAACCAAAGCAATTCGGTCAACGAGCACTAAAGAGAAACCGAACTACGAGTTACTTGCAGCCCAGCTTGATGAAATTAAAGCTGACATTAAACGAAAAGTGGGTGCTGAAGATGCGGCGTATATCCGACGTATTATTCTTGTTCAGCGTATTTGTGAATGGAGCGGCCGGATACTCCTGATGTTGGGATTCATTCAACCGCTGCTCTGGGTTGCCGGCGTATTGAGTTTAGCTACAGCAAAAATTCTCGATAATATGGAAATAGGCCACAACGTGATGCACGGCCAGTACGATTGGATGAACGACAAACACATTAATTCGAAAGGCTATGAGTGGGATATCGCCTGCGATGGTGCGAGCTGGAATCGCGTTCATAATTACGAGCATCACACGTATACCAATATTATTGGGAAAGACAGAGACTTTGGCTACGGCTTGCTTCGCCTGTCTAACGATTTTAAATGGCGTGTAAAAAACCTATGGCAGTTTGCGACTTACATCGTACTTAGTGTTTTATTTCAGTGGGGTGTGTCGTATCACGAAATGGCCGCTGAACGGGTCTTTTTTGGAAAAAAGAAGGCCAACCGTAAGAACCAAGTTACCCATAGCGAGCTTAAGAAGCGCTTTTTCAGCAAAGGGGCGCGTCAATTAGTAAAAGACTATGTACTATTTCCTTTGTTAGCTGGGCCGTTATTTTTATGGGTACTTTCAGGTAACCTTGTTGCCAACTTGCTGCGCAATTTGTGGACATCTACCATTATCTTTTGCGGCCATTTCACTGGCGACGTGGAAACGTTTAAAGAAGAAGATTGTGTTAATGAAACCCAAGGACAATGGTACTACCGACAAGCGCTGGGCTCTTCGAACATTAAGGGCGGAAACCTGTTTCACGTGCTTACTGGGCATTTAAGCTTTCAAATTGAGCACCACCTGTTTCCAGATATCCCAGCCAGACGCTACCGAGAGATGGCGCCCAAGGTAAAAGCCGTATTCGAAGAACACGGCATGCACTACAACACTGGCGGCTTTTTAAAACAATACGCCAGCGTGTTAAAGCGCATTATTCGCTACTCTTTCCCTTAACCAGTTGAAACCCTAACCAGCCGGCCATGGCGCTTGCGCTGGTTAGGCACGTACCCCACGCCCAATCAATCAACATGATAAACAAAGCAAAACCTTCAATTATGCTGTACGCCGTTAAATTGTAGGCGCCATAACTGGCCAACCCTAGAAGCGCGCCATCGATCCCAGCATAAAGTAACGACTTATCTCTGTTCGCTACCACGGCAAGTACAAACACTACGCATCCATACATTAAATAAAACACTACCCAAGGCCACGTAATAAATTGACTTCTAAGCAGAGGAGCCATTTCACTTTGATACCAGCCATCCGCAATAACGCCAAGCCACAAGAAGTCGAGCACACCAAAACACACAAAGATTGCAATTAACGACACGACGATGTTTTTCGCAAAGCGAATGATGTTGGAAAGCATGGAACCTATCCCTATAAATAAGCAAATTGCAGATGCAAGTGATTTAAAATATGAATACGCAAGTGTTGCACGATAAGCGCACCGCGAGAAAGCTAAACCTTAAAAAAACAAATCCACACTTTACTTAAAACTTACACTGGGTGCTGCAACTAAAGAGGCGTTTGAATCTCAAAGTGACGTGGTTCAAATAAGCGTTAAATAAAATGAATAAAACACTATTAGTAATAACGACCTCTTTGATTGGCAGTGCGTGCGCTCATAGGCCACCACCTTTAAACATGGATGAAATATTTTTTGAAACGAAGATCAAGCAAGACGGTACCAAGCTCTTCGCGTTTAGCATTCCGTTAATGCAGCATCGTGACGGTGCCAAAGGTGGCGGTAAAGGCGGCCGTGGTCAGGGAGGCGAACGAAGTGGTCGTGGCAGTCGCCAAGGTCAGGAAAGTCGGGAAGGCTCGTCACATAGCAGCGATAGAATGACTGAGCAACTCTATACATCTCTTGATGAAAAACTGGATGAGACCGGTTACTGCCAAACGGGCTTTCTAGAAATAGATACACACCAAACCGAAGATAGGCTTCACCTATTAGGTGAGTGCAATGAAACGGCGAGCGAACTGGACAAAATCGAGTTCCCCAACGTTAATTAACCCGCGTTGTTGTGAAGCGCATTGCCGGTGGCGTGCGCTTCATTCAACGTTCGTTTGCTAAACAACCTCTTAGTCAACACACAAGGTATGCTCCACAACGCCGTTAGACACATAAGCTCTACAGCCGAATAAGTCCGTACTTTCTAAACACACGCCGCGCGCCTTTTCTCCCGCTTCCATATTATTGTTTTCCGTAACACAAGCCACTTCGCACTCGCTGCTGTCATTACACGCATTACCAGCATCGTTTGCTGGTAGCACACAAGCATGCGCCTGCTGTCGGCCTACTTTCTTCCAGTTACCACCGTGTTTATCACACACTTTTTCAGACTCAATGGAATAGGCCTGCTGCACCAAAGGCAATGAGGTATCAACGACTTGCTCTAATCTTTCGACGTCTTCAACACTCGCGATTGGCTCATCAATAGGTTCTGGGGGCTGAGCGCCACAAGCAGACAAGGCTGCACACACGCCTGCTATTAACCAGATCCTAAAACGCTTCTGTGCTCTACTGCTTGCTTGTTTCATTTTTTCTCTCAATTTATTTTACTTTCTAAACAACAACTATTTAAAAACCAACCTATTTAAGCCCTACACTACTCAAGACCTAAGTTATTTAAGACCGCTGCTACTTATGACAACCGCTATTAGATAAGTTCTTATTTTGTCGATAAACCCTTATTTGCTTATTGCGCTATGCCAAATAAATTATCAAACCTATGAAATTATAGTGCTACCTCGACGGGTCTCTACATACACTTCGCAAAACTAGCAGTATTTACGGACGCTTTATGACACTAAACCAAACCGAAAACATGGTCACCGCATTGCTCACTTTTAGCTTCGCAGTTCTTGGCCTAACATTTTTATTGGGTGCAAACCCCAATGCACTTATCGCTACATTTAGTTTCTACTCGTTAGACACTGTGTTGAGCGGGAGTGCCCTTGGTGCTTTTTCTGGTATCGCATTGCTGTTACTACCGTTAATGACCATTGCAGCACGTTTTAACCTTGTTTCAGCAAAAGCAGTAACACTATATGCCGCTTTTGTCACTGCCATTCCATTGCTGACGTTATTGTCACCAACAAGATGGATGGCCGATTTAGGGGGCTTCCCGATTATTGGCAGCGGTCAAGGCATCATTAAGTACTTCGCAGTATTACCGCTTTTCCTATTCTTGTTTTATCGCGAAAAGTTTTCGCACAAGCAACTGACATACTTTAATTTTGCTCCTGTAGCCATGGTCTTATTATGGATAGGAGGCATGAAGTTTTTCGAGTTTGAAGCCAATGCGATTATGGGGCTAGTTGAAACATCACCGTTTATGTCGTGGCTTTATGCTGTGTTTAGCGTTCAAGGAGCATCGAATGTAATTGGTGGGTTTGATGTCCTCTTTGCATTGCTATTGGGTGCGGGCATCTTTTCTAAGAACAAGCCGGTGATCATTGCGAGCGGACTGGCTTGTTTATCGGTATTTCTGATGACACAAACGTTTTTGTTTACTGTGCCGGATACCTTTAACAACACGACTATTGTCAACCGCCTAGGTCAGTTCGTTATTAAAGACCTTTGGTTTGTCGCTAATTTAGCGGTAGTCGCCTACTTCACGATATCTAAACCAGGTAATGCTCAAAGCCAGAAAGCACAACGGAGCTAAATTGGGGTGAATTGGGCTAAAAAAGGCCGCTTACCGCGGCCATTTCAAAAAATACAGAACAGTGAAAGAATAAAGCCTAATCGATTAATAATTTTTATCATCTTGTTTA
This sequence comes from Alteromonas alvinellae, assembly GCF_902705805.1. Classification (NCBI taxonomy): domain Bacteria; kingdom Pseudomonadati; phylum Pseudomonadota; class Gammaproteobacteria; order Alteromonadales; family Alteromonadaceae; genus Alteromonas; species Alteromonas alvinellae. The sequence goes on from NZ_CACSIH010000165.1 coordinate 6,860, forward strand.
AGTGACAAGCTAATCCAAACCAACCTATGATCTGAGCTGGCTTCACGGTCTTTAACTAATCGATATAGGTCACTGGTTTTTGCAGGCCAGAAAACGCCAGCATCGTTCACATCGAAGCCAAATCGAGATGGCAAAACATAGTCAGCTCTGGCTCCCCAATAGGCAGTAAAGCGGTTACTAAACTCTGCATCTGACGCGCCTGCGCCGCCTGCGCTTGTTGGAATGATGTCATTATTAACTAACGGGTGCTCGGTCAACTGTTCAATAACACCCTCGCGATGTTTATCTCCAATATCCGCCGCATTAAAATCACCAACGAGTACAAAGCGCGCGTTCTCTGACAGACTGACTTTCTCGCCATTATCATCGTAAATGTAGGCCCCTTTATCCGGAGAAAGATAATCTGCCATAAGCCTAATTTCGTCAAAGTTGCGTTTGCCGTTGCGATCCTCGCTTCCATCGAAATTAGGTGGTGTTGGATGCATAGCAAGTATGTGTACGGTTTTACCTCCTACTTTCACCGGCACATCCCAGTGAGACTTAGAACTCAACCTTAGCGCGGCCCACTCTTCTACGTCGTACCATGGCTTGCCCTTATCAGTACTTCCGCTCTCATTGGGAATAATAGGAACCTGTGGATGAGGCATGTGATGCCATTTAAACGTTTGAAAGGTGCGAATACTATCAACATCAATAGGGTATTTTGACAAAAGCGCCATGCCATATTGCCCGGGATAAAGCCCAAAACCATATGCATCGCCACCAAAACCTTCTGCTTTGCCATTGTTATCTAAGTCGAATTTCGTGGGCTCCCCTGTGTTGACTGTGGCCACATACGTATATGGGTAATCCACAGGCTCAAGGCCGCCTTGTGAAACATTTAGGTAGTTCTTAACAAATGCTTCTACCCCTTTACGCTTATCTGCAATGTAGTCAAATTCATTCAACATCAAGATATCGGGGTTAACGCGTTGAATAATTTCAGCAATGTTTTTAACTTGGCTATGCTCACCCGTTGAAAGAACGTGTTGAAGTACCTGATCGCTTGGCTTCATACCCAACGCTTTATAGTTAGTGGCTTCCATACTTACATTAAACGTTGCGACTTTAAGCATTTGCTCTTCTTGCGAGCGAGCCAGCGTAGATACGAATAATGCGGGTAAAAGAGCTATTGCACAGAAAAGTGCCCTATTTTTCATGTTGTTACCTGTAAGTAAAAGCGAAATGCAAAGATAGCAACTTTAGCGACTTATCTGAACTTTTTTGTTTTATTAAAGACCGTTGTATCAACAAGATGGTCATGCTCTCGATCTTACATAAAAACGGAATTTATTTTCATAAATGAGATCCATTAAAGAAATATTTTTTACTATAAAGCACTAATACTAAAATAATAGAATCAAATACTCGCTCTTAACTGATATTCTAATTTTGTTTTATACAGCTAGCGTCAAGCGAACTACGCTTAACGTTTCACATTTTGGGTGAATGAGAGAAAGTTATGAAAAGCTGGGTTTCAAAAGCGATCAATATTATCAATGCAGATTATCAACGTTCGGCTGATACGCACTTAATCAAATTAGAGCAGATCGCCTTTAGAGATATTGATATCTATCTTAAAGATGAAAGCACCCATCCAACAGGCAGCTTAAAGCACCGTCTAGCCCGGTCCCTTTTTCTGTACGCTCTTTGTAATGGAAAAATTGTAGAAGGAACTACTGTGGTTGAAGCCTCGTCAGGCAGTACAGCGGTGTCTGAAGCTTATTTTGCTAAAATGATTGGCGTTCCGTTTGTTGCGGTTATGCCTAAATCTACCGCCCAAAGTAAAATCGCGCTTATTGAGCGATATGGCGGGCAGTGTCACTTTGTAGATTGCCCTACGCAAATGCACAGCGAAGCAACCAAAGTAGCTCACGAGCTTAATGGCTACTTTATGGATCAGTTCCTTTTCGCTGAGCGCGCTACAGACTGGCGTGGCAATAATAATATTGCTGAGAGTATCTTTGAACAAATGAAAGCCGAGCCCCACCCTGTTCCACACACCGTGGTTATGAGCGCAGGTACAGGTGGTACATCAGCTACCATTGGCCGCTATATACGTTACAAAGGTCTTGCTTCTCAACTTGTGGTCGTGGATCCAGAATTCAGTGTGTTTTTTGACAGCTTCAAAAATAACGATCATTCACTTACTGCTACCCGTGGAAGCCGCATAGAAGGGATTGGACGCCCTAAAGTGGAAGCCTCTTTTCAGCACGACGTTATAGATGACATGATTGCCGTTCCCGATGCCGCCAGTATTGCAACCATGCATTGGTTAAACAACACCATGGGAATTAAAGCTGGCCCTTCTACTGGCACTAACTTATGGGGCGCATTAAATATTGCTGAACAAATGAAGCTGCGAGGAGAAGTGGGATCGATCGTAACGCTTATGTGCGACAGCGGAGAGCGGTATGGTGAAACTTACTATAATGCTGGTTGGGTAGAAAAGACCATTGGCTCATTCGCTGAATACACCACCAAACTAGAGGCCATCGGAGCCCCTGCTTAAATAGCCTGTTTCTGCTGTTTAAAGTGCTGGGGCGTTATGTATCGCGCAGCACTTTATTCAAAGCGTTTATCTCTATACATTGGCGATATACTTCTCATTGATAAAGCGCACAAAATTATGATCAAAATAAAAAACGTTGTTAGCTGTACAGTTGCATTCGTCACAGCGTTTGCTGCACACACTGCCTTTGCTACCAGCACATCGACTGTTGAAATTGCGAACACAAGCAACACTAGTATTAACCAAGCCGCAGACGCGACCGCCAACGCTGACGTCCCTAACAACAATTACGAAAACGTTTTTGCTAACCTCGCGCTTCATTGTATTCATCAAGAGTTTCCAAATGTAGTGAAACACATGATAAATAACGGCGATGACGTTAAGGCACCCAATCAACTCTACCCTTCATTTTATGGTTGTTTAGACTGGCACTCGTCGGTTCATGGCCATTGGCTTTTAGTAAGAATGCTAAACACTGCGCAAGATGCAGTGGATAAGGATGAGATCATTGAAAAGCTCAACATCAGCTTTACGCCTAAAAATATCCAAGGTGAATTGACGAGCCTTAAGCGTGAAAACAATGCCTCATTTGAACGTCCCTATGGTCTTGCTTGGTTCCTGCAGCTAACCGCTGAACTACGTCAATCTTCCCTTCCTAAAGCAACAAAATGGCTAAATACTTTACGCCCTCTCGAGGACGAAATTGTGGCCAGGGTGAGCTCGTGGTTACCCAAATTGGCTTACCCAATTCGGACGGGTGAGCATAGCCAAACCGCCTTTGCTTTTGGCTTAATGTTGGATTGGGCGAAAACAGCAGGCAATAAGGAGTTTGAAGCGCTGTTAACGTCTAGGGTGAAAGACTACTATCAGGACGATACACAGTGCCCTCTTGCCTACGAGCCTTCGGGACAAGATTTCTTATCACCGTGCTTGGCCGAAGCTGATTTAATGCGAAGAGTAATGTCTAAAAATGACTATAGTCAATGGCTTTCAGCGTTCTTTCCTAGCCTCACAGCTAGCACATCAAATTGGCTAGCTCCCGCTACAGTGACTGACAAGACGGATGGTAAACTCGCTCACCTAGACGGGCTGAATATCAGCCGTGCGTGGATGATTGAAGGCATCACAAGCGCTTTACCAGACGATGACGCACGCTTACTAGTACTGAAGAAAACGCTAGAAGCACACCGTGAAGCAGGCTTAAACGCGGTGTTTGGTGATATGCACTATATGGGAAGTCACTGGCTTGGCAGTTTTGCTAGCTACTTGGAAACTCAGCGCGGATTGAAATAAAACACTTGAGTATACATGTAGCGCGGCGCTAACAAGTCGCTATTAATTTAGCGACTTGCCAGTCGTTTTCATTGCGTTTATTAAGCCTGATAGCTTGTCACCGGCGACAGGTTTAGAGAAATAAAAACCCTGCAAATACCTACAGCCGTTTCGTTGAAAGAATTCGACATGCTCCAAGGTCTCAATTCCTTCCGCCACGCATTCAATATTCAGACTCTCAGCCATACGTAATGTCGCTAAAATAATTGCTTCATCACCACTATTAAGACCAATACCCTGAACAAAGCTCTTATCTATTTTTAGTACGTCAATCGGGAAATCTTTTAAATATTTTAACGATGAGTACCCAGTACCAAAGTCGTCCAATGCTATGATAAACCCTTTAGATTTTAGCGCTCCTATGACATGCATGGCACTGTCATAATCTTCCATCAAAGCACTCTCTGTAATTTCAAATCGAATGTTTTCTGGTGGAACACCATTCGATTGCAATAGCGCCACTATATCCTTTAACGAATACTCATTTATGAGGTGTTTTGCGCTTAAATTTATTGATAAGTAAGCGCGGCTATTATCTGCGTATAGTTGCTGATGAACAGGTAAAGCTCGCTCAATAAGTTGCGTCGTCATTTCGGCTATCATTCCTATGTTTTCCGCAACTGGAATGAAAATATCGGGTGAGATCATTTCATCACCGTCTTTCCATCTCATTAACACTTCGAAGCCTTCAATAGAACCTGTCGCACAACACACAATGGGCTGATAGTAGTTTGAAAAAGATTTATTGATGCAGGCATGTTTCAGTTTATTTTCTAATTGAAGTTTTGAACGCGCTTGCTCATTCATGTGCTCGGTAAAAAACTGAAAATTATTGCTGCCGGCTTCTTTAGCATGGTACATGGCAATATCAGCATTCTTTAATAATTCTGCTGGAAGTTGCGCATCATCAGGATAAAGTGAAATACCAATACTCGCCGATACACTCACCTCTTGGTTGGAGAGCGTAATAGGTTGCCCTAAGGCTTGTATAATATCATTGGCAATATGACCAAGGTCCTGCACACTACCAACACCTTCGAGAAGAACTACAAATTCATCACCGCCAAGTCTCGCTACCGTGTCAGACTTCCTGATTAACTTTTCGAGACGTTTGCTAACCGTTACTAGGAGTTCATCACCGGCCTCGTGTCCAAGACTATCGTTAACTTGTTTGAAGCGGTCTAAATCAATGAAGAATAACCCTATTTTGCTTTGTTGTGATGCAGCTTGATGGAAAGCGTGCTGAAGGCGGTCAAGCAGAAGAGTGCGATTAGGTAGGCCTGTTAAATTGTCATAGTTTGCCAACTGAACAAGCGCGTTTTGTGCGTCTTTTTGCTGCGTTATATCCGACAATATCACCAGGTAGCGATCGATTTCTTGGCCATTTCGCTCACTCGAAACTGCGGTCACCCTTATACTTACCGCGTAGCGCTGGTTTGTGAAACTGTTAATATAAGCCTCGCCACTCCAGTGTTCGTTAGGACCAAGCTTACGCATTTCCGTATACGTTTCTTCGAGCTGCTGTTTCTGGCCAAGATATAGCAGTTCGAGTTCTTCTATTAGATTTGCGTCTTTGTTAATACCAAGCGCTTCTTTGAACGATTGATTAACAACGATAGGCTGGAAATTACTATCGAAAATGACTACCCAGTCCCGCGTGTATCGAAATGCTTCGCCAAATAACCGAGCTTTAAATTCGGCATTCACCGACTCAGTTATATTGGAGTAAGTACCGACTAATCTTTTGCTATTTTCCGTTTCATTATTTTCAACCAAGGAGCCTACATCTCTGAACCATTCATAATGACCGTCTTTCGCTTTCATGCGATAGCTAATATCTATACCCTTGGACTGTCCGCTAACCGCTTTCTCCCACTGCTCTAGGAACGAAGTAATATCATGATTATGAACGAGAGATATATGCTCTCTGAACGACAGCCTTGTCTCCGTGTCTGAGTAACCCAAGTCATCCACGATACGCTCTTGGGTAATTTTATCTGAGTCCTCATACCATGCCCAAACTTTGGTATTGCTCGCAGTTAGCGCCATAGACAATCTGTTTTTATGTTTTAGTGCCTCAGAGTGCGCAGCGCGAAGTACCTCGCTGTTTTTCTTGCGTCGAGCATAGATAACTAAGGTCGACACAAGGAAAACAAAAAGATAAATAGAATACGCCAAAGGCGATGCATAAATTGGATATGCCACCTTGATTTTCAAATTTGCGCGCGGCCCATAAACGTTATTAACGGGGTCAACTCGACCCACACTAAATTCGTATTCACCAGGCTCTAACTGAGGAAATGTGACTTCAGTAGAATTTGTAGGGGGGTATACAACAGAAACATCTCCCTTTAATTCATACTGATAGTAGGAAGCCGATGTCTTCTTAAAACGCATATCGGAGTAGTGAATAGTCAGCCCAACATCGTCATACTCTAATAATAAAGAGCTGTTATTAATACTGCCAATACCAAGCTCTAACGGCTGACTGAGCAAGCTTGCATCAGTAATAAATGTTGACGTTGCCACATTGTCTTGGTCATTAAAGCGCTCTGGTTGCAAAATAGTGAAACCTTTTTGTGAACCGAACGCTATTTTTCCATCGCTCAAACCTACTTTTGCCCCCCAGCTGAACTCACTAGTGGACAAACCTTCTGTGGCGCTATATTGAGATAATTTAATGGCCTTCGGATCGAGCTTGAGGATGCCTTGGTGGCTCCCAATCCAGATATCACCATTTTGGTCTTTCTCTAAACTAACAACGAGGTTAGTCGGCAATAAGTTACTCGTGTCAAAAAAGTATTTCTGCTCATTGGTTTTTGCATCGATTCCATATAACCCATGACCGGGATAAGCAATCCACAAAATACCGTTATCATCCAAAACAGTGTCGATAGGATGGATAGCATATTCCGCTTGAGACTTTCTTGCTTGGTGCAGTTTCTCTAGGCTTCCGCTTGACGTGTTAAATCGCCATAGCTCCCCAATCATAGACAGTAGTATTGAACCATCCTGCGCCCCATGATCAGGTAGAAACGTATAAAACTGGTCGTATTCAAGGTTTGAAGAAAGTGTTTCGGAGAGGGATACTTGCCCTTTCTTGTCATCAAAATTCCAAAACTTGCCATGTGAGGCGACGATATAATTCTCTTTTGATGTGCGAATTAAATCGTATGCCTTGTCTGAGTTTAATAGTTTGTCTTGCTCACTACCTAAAGGGTAAGGTACAGGGCGTTTATTTTCTGTATCAAACTTTACGATACCACCGTAAGTGAGCAACCAAACCCTGTCTTTTTCGGCAGGCCTTATCGTAAATATAGAGCCCGAAGAAATAACGGCTTTATCATCGTCAGTCACTAAAAACTGTTCTACTTTCCCCGTATCTGCGTGATACAGGTTTAGACCATTGTTAGTCCCTAACCATAAATTTTCGTCATCGGTCTCATATAAGCTATAGACAATATTATTACTCAACTTGTCACTACTTTTTCCATCGCCCATAACGTTTTTAAATAGCGTAGACTGAGGTGACCATAGCAATACTCCCGATGTGCCGGTAGAAAGCCACACCTGCTCGTCAGATGTTATTGCCACTTCGTACAAGTCATCGTCTGTTATTTGTAAACGCGAGTCTGATGGTCTAAATAAATGTGTTAGCTCATTAGATGACAAGTCAATAGTATACAACCCTTGGTCTGTGGACATGTAATAGAGGGAGTTTTCAATCAGTTCGAGATCCCAGACATTCAAATGTTTTACGACTAGCTTTGCTGCTGGCATATCGCCGTCGTGTTTCACGAAATTTATTAAACCAGTAAAGTCAAATTGATAGAGGCCTTCAACCGTACCCAGCCAAAACCTCTGATGTTCATCAACCAAGATAAGCTTGGTATTAATATTGTTTAGATTGGCGCTCTCTGAACTAACATGGTCAATTTTCTTGATATCGCCTGTTTGTAGATTTTTAGCATAAAGCCCGACAGAAGTGGCTACGAATAAAACGTCGCGGGTTAAATAGGTATATCGGATAACATCGTCATTTGAAAGCTCACTATTAGAGGAAAAAAGGTCAAAAACGGTTTCTTTTTTCTCTGTGACTAAATCAAATTTGATTATTAGATGGTCAAGGGCGACATATATGATGTTTCCAGGCGCGGAGATAAAATGGGAAGCATATTGCTACCACGAAGGTTGCTCTTTGTAAGGAACATTAATTAATCTTTCCGACTTGCCGGTTTGCCGATTGATGCGATAAATACCACTACTGTAAGTACTTATCCATAAATCACCTCTTTGGTCTTCAAATAATGTATAGATACCATCGTCAGCAAACTCGTTATCTTGCCCCACATATTGCTTATTTTGATTGCCGTCGAACCGATTTAGCCCAGCGTCGGTTGCTATCCACAACAGCCCTTCTTTATCAATAAGCATATCGTTCACGGTGTTTTGACTTAAGCCATTTTCAGTAGAAAGTATCCTGAAGGAAGGCATTGTAACGACTGGTTTCCCCCTGTGTCAGGATAGTTGTCGCCT
>NZ_CACSIH010000166.1:0-2808 GCF_902705805.1 Alteromonas alvinellae
TGCCAGTCAGCTTAACTGACTGGCATTAGCCCGAAGGCTCTCTTTTCATTTCGGTAAATTTACACCCGTTTATTCCCACTCGAATATCAACGAGCGGATATTGCCAATAAATAAAAGTTAGTTACAATCAGTATCTTTCTCAATACCATCATCTATACCATGCGCAGAATTTTTTTGATTTTTTGCGTCTCGTCGACGTTTTAGTTCGGCTTTGCCCCAAGCAGAGGATGCTGCCATATCATGACGAAGCTCTTTTTTCTCTTCGGTAGTAAGCATTCGCGGTCCTGATGTAGTTCTATCCACCTTGTACCTCCAACTGGTCACCATACATTTTAAGCGGCTCGTCAAAACGTCAGTTACCAGCAGAAAATTTAGGGTATATTTTTTGATTATTTTTCATACACATCTTGAAAGCAATCAATGGTGCCCAAAGATTATACAACGAGGGATAACCTCATTAAATAAAAGGATCAAATTATGGGTTTGAAGCCAGGGCCAAAACCAATAGCCAAGTCGACTGGCAAGCCAGATCAGCGTCGACGTGTCAACAAGAAAACGCCAGGAAACACTCCAGGCCTAAAGCCGAGTAAATCCTCGACCAAGTAACACAACTTCAATAGCGAGTCAGCGTATGTTGTACTGACTCTTGTTGCTAAAACCAAAAACACATTTTTGCCCTTAAGTGAGTTTGAGAACGCAAACCTCGTCTGTCTCGCCTCATTAGCTTTCGATGGATTTCCTAATGCTAAACGGGATGGGTGTAAAGTCTCTCTTCTTGGTGCACATTCTCGATCTTGACTTTGTGGTGGATGGCAATAGTTTTCTTCAAAACAAATGCTTATTCTAAACTCTAGTGTGCGAAAGATACGTGAAAAACCCCAAAGTCGGGTGTTTATTTCCCCAGCTTTGCAATCTAATGAGTTGTCAAATTGCAATCTGCTCGACGTCCAGGTTTTTAGAGTGTACTATTCACCTAAGGGGTGAATGCCATTGGACGGGTTACGCCAAAAGGTATCCGATTTTGGAAATAGATTTTAGAACAAACAAGCTTGAAAAGTGCTTTAAAGAGAGCCGTCAAGCAAACAAAGAATTCGGTGCTCAAGTTGGTCGTAAGTACATTCAACGTATTAACTTGATTAAAGCGGCTAAAGACCTAAACGCAGTGATGCAATTGCCAGGTTTACGTTGTCATCCCTTAAAAGGCGATCGAAAGGGGCAGTACGCAGTAAACCTTACAGGTTTTTATCGGCTAATATTTACGGTAGAAGGCGATAAGCTAAATATCGCAATGATTGAAGAAGTGAGTAAACATTATGATGACTGATCAAAGTTATATTTCTGATTTAGCCATCCCTCCAGGTGAATACTTGGAGGAGGTGCTTGATGATCTAGAGCTTAGTCAGGCTGAATTAGCTCGTAGAATGGGAAGACCCCCACAGGCTATTAATGAGATTATCAAGGGTGAAAAAGCAATTACGCCTGATACAGCTATTCAACTAGAGCAAGTTGTAGGCGTGGCTGCTGAGTTTTGGAATAATTTAGAATCAGAGTACCGTTTAGTTCTTGCAAAAGAACAAGAAATGCTAAAGGCTCAACAAGAAACAGAGGCTGTTTCTAAGTTCCCATACCTAGAAATGAGTAAACTCGGTTTAGTAAAGAAAACTAGAAACGCTATAGAGAAAGTAAAAGAACTCCAAAAGTTTTTTGGTGTGTCTTCTTTATTTAATATTGAAAATGTCAAAGAGTACTCTCCGGCATTTAGGTTATGTGAAAAAGATACAATTAGTAGAGAGGCGATTGCAGCTTGGTTGAGAACAGGACACTTACTGGCATCTGAACAAAATGTTGCTGATTTCGATAAAAATGCTCTTAAAAATAATATAGAAAATATAAGAGTTTTAAGCTTGGAGTCTGATCCTAATATAATGCTCAGCTCTCTGAAGCAGCTATTGGCTGACTGTGGTGTCGCTTTGGTTATTATTCCTCATTACCCTAAAACTTATGTAACAGGGGCTACATTCTGGTATGGCAAGAACAAACCAGTAGTCATGATGTCTATGAGAGGAAGTTGGGGAGATATATTCTGGTTTAGTCTGATGCACGAGTTGGCTCATATACTATTACACGATAAGAGAATAACTTTTATTGAAGGTGGAAGTAGTAGTGAGGATTATAAAGTTCAGGAAGAAGAAGCTGATACTTTTTCGCAAGAAACTTTGATTCCGAAACGGTCATATGATGCATTTATTTCTAAGTATGATTTTAGTCCTACTTCAATAGCAATATTTGCTAAATCAATAGCTATACATCCTGGTATTGTTACAGGTAGGCTTCAGCACGACAAACACCTTAGCCACTTACAACACCATCATAGGATAAGGTACAAGTGGAAATAGCAATTTAACAATCTGTTTAAGAGTGATTCGCAACGCTTGGCGTTTTTGCTATGCCTTGTGTTTTGTACTTAGAGCAGTATGCGTGAGCTTAGGCATTGCGCTGCTCACCTTAATAGGGCTAGGAAGATAGAAAATCGGGAACTATGGAAGTAAAATTCGACATTACACGCCCTTTTGAAAAGGACCTTAAGAAACTTGGGGAGAGAGAAAGACCGAGTAGTAGTTGCTATTGATAAATATGCGGCAACATTTGATTCTGAGCTTGACGTTTCAACCCAGCACATTTATCGGCCTCACAAAATAAAAATGCCAGAGGGATTAGAATCAAGCCTTTACGTTCTTAGAGTGTCACCTCAAATAAGAGTGATTCTAACAATTGAGGCGTAAGCGATCTTAAATCAGCACTTTACGC
>NZ_CACSIH010000167.1:0-48617 GCF_902705805.1 Alteromonas alvinellae
CAACAACAGTTAATCCGAACATAGCCAAACCAAAATATGAACAGCAAAATCTTGACCCTGCCGTGCTATCAAGGTCGGTAGAAGAGGGGGCAACTATGACCACAGGGCTTATTCCGTGGACAACCGCCGGTGCGTTCTACTCTGCCACCCTGGGCGTTGACGTGCTCGACTATGCACCCTATGCCTTTTTCAATTACTTAAACGGCGTTGTTGCAGTGATCATGGCCGCACTGGGGGTAGGTTTATTGAAAGGGAAAACTGCAAAACGATAAGTCAGCTTTTTTCACTTTTGTAAGTGGCTGCCGGGTTTACCCCCTTGAAGGGATAATTACGACTTTATCCCCATTAGGGATAAAGCCGCAAGAGCAGTTATGTTTTAAGCCGCTTTTGGCCTCAACCAATGCTGCGCCAGCATGCCGACAATCATCGCGCCTACGAACATCAGCACATCAGTTTGAAGTGAGGCGATAGCTACCACAGCAGGGCCTGGGCAAAAACCACTGATACCCCAGCCAATACCAAATGCCGCAGAGCCGAGAATTAGCTTTGCATCAATGGTTTTGCTGGTAGGAATATCAAACTTATTTGCAAATAAGGGTTTGTTGCGCTTGCGCACCCAATACATGCCAGGTGCCGCCACTAAAATAGCGCCACCCATCACAAATGCTAACGTAGCGTCCCAGTTGGCACTGAAATCTAAAAAGTTCAGCACGCGGGCAGGGTTGCTCATACCCGATATAATAAGGCCTAAACCAAATAAAAGCCCACAAATAAGCGAGGCGATAATTGCTCTCATAAGTATATGCTCCTCGGTAATTTACAGGTGTCTGATGATATTCGTGGTCACAATTGCAGCCGCCATAAAAGTAAGCGTTGCCACAATAGAACGGGGGGATAATCGAGATAAGCCTGCCACACCGTGGCCCGACGTACATCCAGAACCAAGGCGTGTACCAAAACCCACCAACAAGCCGGCCATAACCAGCCACGTTGAGCTCATTTGGGTTTGAATCTGTAAATCGCCAACAAACACCATGTAAAGCACGGCAGATAGAACAATGCCTGCTAAAAAGGCCAGTCGCCAATAGCGTTCAATGCCGTTTTGCGTTATGGCCCCTGCGGCAATACGGCCAAGCGTATACAGCAGCAATACTACTGACGAGCCAATAAGTAGCCCGCCTGCCAAACCGGCTAACGGCTCAAACGGTGTTGTAGTCCAGTTTTCCAATTTTCTCTCCTAAATCCACTCGTGCGATGCTCTAGTAAAATGATGCTATCGCGAATAAACACAGTACGAGTAGATGCCTTAGAACACTTCTACTCAACTTCTATAAAATCGATGGCAAGGTGCATCGCTAATGCACCCTCTCTATCTTTAACCAAATCATGAAGCGTAAATTGGTCAAGTTCTCTTATAAATTTATCAGCCGCGTCCTGAAGGATTGATTTCAAGCGACATGTAGGCGAGATAACACATTTGTTCGTTGGCGATGCAAAACACTCCGCCAATGCCACGTCTTCAATCGTTAACCTAAACACTTCGCCAATATTTATAAGCTTGGCTTCTTTAGCCAGTTTAATGCCGCCCCCGCGCCCCTTTGTGCCAATGATGTATCCATTGTCGATGAGCAAAGTGATGACTTTCTTCAAGTGATTAAACGATACGAAGTACGCATCTGCAATTTCACCTGTTTTTACATTCTGGTTTTTTCGTAGCGCGAGATAGATCAAAACGCGAAACGCTAAATTACTAAAAGTATTGATTTTCATAGGTATCTAAAAAAACGATTAACTCAATCTAGCAATTTTACAGCACCACAAAAATTAAATATATATTTAGAATATACTTTATTGTATATTTTGTTCTATCATATAACAAAATGAAATAAGGTGTCGATATGATTATTCTTGGCTACATCGCCGCTGTTCTAATGGGAATGGTTTTAGGCGTAATAGGTGGAGGGGGTTCAATCCTTACTGTTCCTATCCTCGTTTATTTAATGGGCGTAACGCCAGATATCGCCACTGGCTACTCATTGCTTATTGTGGGTGCCACAGCCGCTTACGGCGCGGTAAGGTATTTCAAGGAAGGTTTAGTTGACGTTAAAGCGTCTATTTTATTTGCAGTGCCTTCTATCATTGCCGTTTATCTGACACGGGCATTTTTAATGCCTGCCATTCCCGAAACCATTTCCTTTCAATCGCTCACTATAGATAAGAATCTAGGCATCATGGTTCTGTTCGCCATGCTGATGCTGGCCTCGGCTGCCATGATGTTAAAAAAGGCTTACAGCAAATCAGCACCAGCAGCACAGGTAATTGAGAACAAACAACCCAACGTAGGGCTGATAGTCATTGAAGGCGCCGTAGTTGGTGTTGTTACCGGCATACTCGGCGCGGGCGGGGGCTTTCTTATTATACCTGCCTTAGTACTTATTTTAGGCATGCCCATGAAAAACGCGGTGGGCGCGTCGCTATTCATTATCGCCTTAAAGTCGTTGCTTGGCTTTATTGGTGACCTACAAACCGGAATTCAATTGGAGATGCCTTTGCTGCCGCTTATGCTGGTAGCCACGTTTATTGGGATGGCTGTCTCCACGAAGGTGGCGGGAAAACTAGACGGTGCAGCTTTGCAGAAGTTCTTTGCATTTTTCACTCTAGTTATTGCCGTTTTCATCATGACCAAAGAACTTCTCTAGGAGAACATCTATGAACGTTGAAACATTTTACGATAACAAAACGGCCACGTTTACTTATGTGCTATTCGACCCTGCTTCCAAAGAGTGTGGCGTGATAGATTCGGTTGCCGATTACGATATCTTTTCGGGACGGGCGTCAATGGAAAGCGCCGACAAAGTTATCGACTTCGTCAATCAAAACCAGCTTAAGAACAAGTGGATTTTAGAAACCCATGTGCACGCCGACCATATTACCGCAGCGCACTATTTAAAGTCTAAGATTGGCGGCAAAATTGGTATTGGCTCAGGTATTAAAACGGTGCTAGATACCTGGCTAGACGTATTTGAAACGGCGAACGACACACCAAGGGATGGCAGTCAGTTCGATGTGCTGTTCGAAGAAGGTGACACCTTCAATATCGGTGAATATGAAGTAAAAGTATGGCATACGCCGGGGCATACGCCAGCCTGCGCAAGCTTCTTGGTAGACGGCAAAATATTTGTAGGCGACACCATGTTCGCCCCTAACTTAGGAACGGCGCGCTGCGACTTCCCGGGTGGCAGTGCCGAGCAACTTTACAATACCATTCAGCGCTTCTTCACTCTGCCTGACGACACCACCGTTTATCTTGGTCACGACTATCCTAAAGAAGGTGCAGCTCCGCTATCAACGGTATCGATCAAAGAAGCGAAAGAAACAAATAAGCAAATTCGCCCAGAAGTAACCCTTCAGGAATATGTTGAAAAGCGCGAGGCAAGAGATGCAACCCTTGCGGTACCCAAGTTACTTTTGCCTGCTATACAAGCAAACCTTCGAAACGGCCAGTTTGGCGCAACATCTGAAGGCGGCAAGCAGTTCATAAAAATTCCTGTGAATGCTATTTGAGGGTGAAATTATGCAATATGCCAATGTAACACAACAGCTATCTGTCTGCCCTCAAATATCAGTAGACGATATAGAAGCAATAAAAGCAGCAGGGTTCAAATCTATTATTTGTAACCGCCCTGACGGTGAAGGCGCAGACCAGCCCACTTTTGCTGAAATAGAAGCAAAAGCATCTTCACTGGGTTTACCTTGCGTATATCAGCCTGTAGTGAGCGGTAAAGTAACTCAGCAAGACGCAATAACGTTTGAAGCGAACCTACAAAAATTAGAAGGCCCCGTATTTGCTTACTGCCGAACCGGCACTCGCTCCATTACGCTATGGGCCATGACCGCAACCAAAACTCTTTCTTATGAAGAGGTACTCGGCTTATCACAGAAAGCAGGCTATGACTTGAGCGGGGTAGTCCGTCGCCTAAAAAACGGCGGTGAGACACCTAACGACCATGCCGATCACTCTCATGCGGTAGTGATTGTAGGGGCGGGTGCGGGTGGTGTTGCAGTTGCTTCTAGTTTGAAATCGCGATGCCCAGATTTAGATATTGCCATAGTAGAGCCTAACGAAGTGCACTACTACCAGCCAGGCTGGACGCTAGTAGGCGGGGGCGTATTCAACGCCAACGATACTGTGCGCACTGTGGCATCTATCATTCCTAATAATGTTAAATGGATAAAAGCTGGCGTAGCCGCCTTTGCGCCAAAAGAAAATATGATAGTGGTAGACGGCTGCCGCACAATTAAGTACGAACACTTAGTGGTTTGCCCTGGCATTAAGCTAGATTGGAACAAAATAGAGGGTTTGAGCGAAACGTTAGGTGAAAATGGCGTTACTTCAAACTACCGATTTGACCTGGCACCTTATACATGGGAACTAGTTAAGAACCTTAAAAAAGGAAAAGCGGTTTTTTCACAGCCACCTATGCCTATAAAATGTGCCGGAGCGCCGCAAAAAGCCATGTATATGTCGTGCGACCATTGGTTCAAAGAAGGTGTGCTAGATAATATTAACGTTGAGTTCTACAACACGGGCGCCGTACTTTTTGGTGTAAAAGAGTACGTGCCAGCACTTATGGAATACGTCAAAAAATACCACGCATCGCTTAACTTCGAACACCAGCTGGTGAAGGTTGATGGCAAGGGAAAAGTAGCTTCATTTAAGAAGGTGGCAGACCCAGACGCCCCGCTTGTTGAAACTGAGTTCGACATGCTGCACGCGGTTCCGCCCCAGTCCCCGCCAGATTTTATCAAAGTCAGCCCCCTTGTTGATGGCAATGGCTGGATTGATGTCGACCAATCAACGTTACAGCATAAGTCGTTTGAAAATATCTTTGCCCTTGGCGACGCAATAAATGCGCCTAATGCTAAAACCGCCGCGGCGGCGCGCATGCAAGCCCCAGTGGTCGCTAACAACTTACTTTACGAGCGTGGTGTGCAAACAGATAAAGCCATCTACAACGGTTATGGCAGCTGCCCGCTTACTGTAGAGCGAGGTAAAGTGATATTGGCCGAATTTGGCTACGGCGGCAAAATCCTTAACAGCATGCCGGCTTGGGTATTGGATGGCACGAAACCGTCGCGCCTAGCATGGTATTTAAAAGAAAAGTTGCTTCCTCCTATTTATTGGGAAGGCATGCTAAAAGGCAGAGAGTGGCTGGCTAAGCCCGAAACTCAGCACGTGAATAAATAACGTATGGTCTACATGAAAACGCTTTAGCCCAACTGATTTGGGCTAAAGTACTTACGTGCAAACTCTTCGTTAATAATCTTTTTTAAAACTCTTTGTGAACAACGCGCAAGCGCGCTAAAAAATCATTGCCCACCTTATTTCACACTATTCTGTTAAACTATTTTAAAAGATTGCCCGTTTAAAGCTTCATTGCATAATGGCATCGATAAAAAGTAAAACAAAGGATCGTGTATGAGCAGTAATACCCGAGATGCGGCCTCGCCGAAGGTCTCTCCTGAACAGGAAACCGCGTTTAGCGTAATAGACAAGCCAACCTTTTTTGGCTCTCTTATTCTTCTTCTGTCTGTCACTCTTCCCCTTATCATTTGGCCCGACCAGGGCGCACAATGGGTGGCAGCTGCTAAAGACTTCGTTACCAGTAAACTTGGCGTGTTGTACCTTCTACTTGGTGTGGGCGCTGGTGGCTTCATGGTGTACATCATGTTCAGCGATATCGGCCAAATAAAACTGGGCGAGCCTGAAGAAAAGCCTGAGTTCTCGCCCGTGTCCTGGGCTGCTATGCTGTTTTGTGCCGGTATTGGGGCGTCTATCTTATACTGGTCCATGATTGAGTGGGTGTACTACTACCAAGCGCCCCCGTTTCACATAGAAGGCGAAACCCCTGAAGCCGCCAAATGGGCCGCGGCCTACGGCATATTCCACTGGGGGCCGTTGGCCTGGGCTATCTACCTTATTCCTGCGGTACCCATTGCTTACTTCTACTACGTACGTAATCACAGCGTACTTAAAATCTCCGAAGCCCTTATGCCGGTAATAGGCGAGAAAATGGCTCACGGCTGGCTAGGTAAAATTATCGATATCAGCTTTATCTTCGGCATGCTAGGCGGCGGGGCCACCACGTTAGGCTTGGCGGCACCTATGATAAACGAAGGGGTACACGAGCTATTCGGGGTACCTAAATCGCTAACTACGCAGGTGGTGGTGCTAATAACCTGTACCGCCATATTCGGCTACAGCGCGTATGTTGGCCTTAAAAAAGGCATTAAGCTGCTGTCAGACATTAACTTTTGGCTGGCAGTTGGGTTGTTGCTGTTTATATTTATAGTGGGCCCAACCTTATTTATGGCTAACACAGGGTTAGATGCCCTGGGCCGTGTAATGAGCAACATCATTAAAATGGCCACATGGTTAGAACCCTTCGCCGAATTCAACGGTTTTGAAAACACCCACTTCCCACAAGACTGGACCATATTTTATTGGGCGTGGTGGCTGGTATTTGCACCAAGCGTTGGGCTTTTTATTGCGCGTATATCAAGGGGGCGTACCATCCGAACTATGGTGGCAGGCTCTATGTTTTTCGGCACTATGGGCTGCTTCTTATTCTTCATGGTAATGGGAAATTACGGCCTTTATCTACAGCTATCAGGCGAACTAGACGTAGTCACCATACTTAACCAACAAAGCCCAACCGCGGCCATTTTTGCCATGCTGCACACACTGCCAATGGATTACGTGGTTATATTTGTATTCACCTTATTGGCGCTAATATTTACCGCCACTACGTTTGACTCTATTTCGTACATTCTGGCGGCCGTAGTGCAAAAAGAAGTAGACGAAGAGCCACTTCGCTGGAACCGCTTGTTCTGGGCCTTTGCGCTATCTTTCATGCCTATTGTGCTTATGTTTATAGGCGGGTTAGAAAAACTTCAAACCGCATCAATAATAGGGGGCGTACCGCTATTAGCTGTGGCCTTAATGCTGTGTATCGCCATAGTAAGGGCGGCTAATTACGACATGCGCTATCAGCCCGACTATTCCGTGAAAGAAATCAACATCGAGGAATTTCCAGACGACGACCCATGGAGCGAAGAAGGTACATGGGATCTTGATGAAGAAGGCGAGGAAGAAGTGCCAATAGCGGCTAAACCTAAACCTCGTGAACCGAAAGATCACATAGAAGGCGACCCGCACAGCAGGCCGTCGCGGTTGTAGTTTTTAGCGATTCGTTTAAAAAGCAAAGCCTGCAGCAAGAGCTGCAGGCTCAGTTTGAATTTCTTGGCTAGTTACTTCGTTAAGTTCTTTAGAGAGCTATTCCATTTGCAGCCAAAGCCAGTGCATTCACCAGAAAGCATTACAATCATGCCGCGTTTAATGCGCTCTACGCTATCACTTTCTACTTTAATGTAAGACTTACTGTTAAAAACATTGTCTTTGTCGACCATTTCGCCCGAAGCAATCTTCACTAACTCACCATCAATTTCTTGGTAAATAGCAACGGCAGCTTCTTCTTTCGCACCATGTAAACGGCCTAAGTTTGTTTCGAAGTATATTTCACCTTCGGCCTTTTTAGCTCCGGTGATCATACCTTGCGAGCTTACATACTTGCTCAGCGTGATATAGTCATCGTCCCCTTTTACCAATAGGTCAGCAATAGCGCCCTTAATTGCGCCATTTATCATGCTTGTCTCGTCACATTTTTTGCTTGGTGGGTTTTCTTTTGAGCCGCTTTCTCTGCCAGTTAGGTTTACCGAAATAATCTGTTTCATCGAAGGCAACGCGCGAATTTGAACATTTCCTTTCACTTTGCCTGTGTAGTCGCACTCGGCTGGGTAACGGATGGTTTCTCCGTCTTTGTTTTTGCGTGAGTCTGCTTTCTCGTATTCACTACTCCAAGAATAGTCTGTGATTGTCGGAATGATCAAAAACTTTGCTTCTACAGGCCCTTGGTAGGCTTCGTAGGTTTCTGATAAGTTTTCTTTTAACTGAATTTCATCAATGAAGCGTTGTGCTAGCTGACGGTCTATAACTTCGGAACCACTCTCGTTAACAAACGCAGTCATATTGTCTACAAACATACTTTGAATGAATGACGGTACATCGCTTTTTACGCCTGGTGCAACTAAAAGCTTATTGCTTTGAACGTTGGCTGCATCAATGGGTGCGCCGGGCAATGCTGGTATATTAAAATCAGGGTAAGTTGGCAAGGCCGTTGGGGCAGTAGAGCCGCACGCAGTGATGGTAAGTGCAGCGGCTAAACTAGTTAAGTAGTGTGCTTTTCTCATTCTCTCAGTACCTTTAGATTTTTATTTTAGTTTCACGCGTTGCAGTAACGCTTGCTCTGCTCTAGCAACAGACTCACTGCTAGATTTGAAAGAGGCGCCTTTTACTTTGAAGGAATCTTTAAACTGCAACGATTCCCTTTCATCAAAAACAAGGATTTCAGCGGTTAAAATGGTGAAGTGCGTCTTTTTAAACATTGAAGATTTGGCTTTTATATTTAACTGCACGCTCCCCGTGTTCTCACCTTTACTAACCACGTCAAATCCTTGCTTTTTCAACAGCGCTTTCGTTGAATTTTTTAGTGCGCTAGTTACAGGCTGCGAGAAGGTTAGGGTGTAACGGTTACGCATTTTGCAGCGTTTGTAAGTGCGGTCGAAAGTGTTAATGGTGCGGTTAAACTGAGTTTCAGCGCCCTCTTCGCTGCCAATGCCTATGTATGCTGGTATTAACTCGTTAAGCAGTGTTCTTTTATTTTCTTCATTACTTAACGTATAAAAGCACGAAGGCGAGTAATGATTCTCAAATTCTTCAAGAACAAACTGTAAGTCACTGTTTATGGTATCTAGTTGATGTTTTATAGCGCGTTTAACTTGCTCTCGTTCAACCCGTACCAGAACCTGCCAGAGATTATCCTTTTGGTCAGAATCAATGACCTCTACATTGGGTAGCTCTATACCTCGGCTCTCAGCTATTACTTGTGACTGGGCATCAACTTGAGTTCTATTAGAGTGTTTTGTTTGGTTGATTTTGGTGCTTACGTTTACCCTTGTAGCCAGTTTCATCACAATATCTGCCATGGCCGCTTTTTGCGAGAGGTCGTAGCTGGTGTCGGTACCTATGCCATAAATATATTTTTCTGAATCTGGCGGTAATTCAACGGCCGCTGCGGAAGATACAGCAAACAGCAAAAGGTAAAGTAGTTGTCGCATTATCAAACCTCGGCGCTAAATGTGTTGTGAAAAGTACGCTTTACTGCCTAATACTTTCTCTAAATAGCGTTGCGTTTCAGTGTGTGTTTTACTTTTTATAACGTGCATCACTTGCTCTGGCGTCATCTGATTAATTTTCTCAATAGCTGCCATCCTGCCGCGCTTACCATTGTTGAATGCTTTTGAGAGGTTGCCTATGCCAGTATTATAAGCGGCTATAGCGCAGTACAAGCGGCTGGTGGGGTTTTCAACTTCTTTAAGATAACGCGTCATTAAAATATTGAAATATGCGCTGCCATATTCAATATTGCGTTCGCTGTCATACAGCTCTTCAGGCGTTGGCTTTTTATCACTGGAATATACTTGCTTATTCACATCTGCGCCTGCGGTGGCGGGGACGATTTGCATTAACCCGTAAGCGGGGGTATGTGATTTGGCCAGAGGGTTAAAGTGGCTTTCGGTTTCCATTACTGCCAGCAGGGTATCTTCGGCTACTTGCCAACGTGAAGACTGTTGTGAAACGGCATTTAAAAAATCAGCTGCTTTTTCGTAACGCGCCCGCTGCAGTTGTATTTTATAAGAACGCGTGTTTTTGGCTGTTGCGTCAACCTTTGCTTCTGATACTTCATTAAGTTGTGTAGTGAGCGTCGCCACTGTTTTTGTGGCTTGTTCTTTTGTTTGCTTCGGCACATCTTCTCTGGAAGCAAACTGTTCGACTTCTTTTATCTGCTTCTCTAAGCGAGCTTTCGTTCGTTGTGTAACTAATGCAGCCTGCTTTTCTACGGGTATCGCCTTTGCAGCAACTATCGATTTTGCTAAATCAGCATCACTTTTTATTCCCAATGCGTTAAGCAAGGTAGGCGCTGTGCTTTTATAGTTTTTTAGCGTGGGAATGTGTGCTTTTTTCGCAGAGCTACCGGCTAAAATGACAAACTCAGGGTTTACTTCTTTTGCTTCAGATGCTGACAACTTTAGCGTACTTTCAATCGCAGCTTTGACTAAAACGTTCTGTTCCTGTTCATTAAGTGTGTTGAATTCGTCGTCACGAATACTCACCTCAATAGTGTCTTTTTCGAAATCGGCAATGACTTTTATATTATTATCGTTTGAATATGCCACGTACTCAGTGGTTGAACTCAGCTCAGCTACGCCCCACTTTTCGATTAACTTTTCTTTAAATTCTTCATACCGCTGGGAGTAATCGTTAGCAAAGCGTTCGTACCTCTCTTTATGCTTTTCCTTATAGGCATCAAACTTTGACTGTTGCGCCACTGAAGGTGCGCTTAATAGCATCGATGCAATAACTGCCTTCTTTAACGCTCTGCTTTGCAACATGGCAAGTATGTCCTTATTTCTTGTAATACAAAGAGTATTCAAAATTGGTTAAAACCGAGTCGGCAATGACTGATAGATCATTTTCACCTGCGCCGTAAAAGTTATTTATGGCTTTCGTAGTTAACTGCCTCACTTTTGTTAACGCCTCTGATGATGTCTCATCCATATTTAAGGTGTTGTAGATATCTCTCAGCTCTTCACTGGGCAGTTGTACCTCGACACCGTAGCTGATAGCACCAAAGTAGTTGTTAACGAATAACTTTTCTTTACCAAGTTCTTCTTTTACTAATAGGTATTCAATATTGTTGAAATCTAGCGTGAAATCTTCAAAAGTGCCGTAGTTATCGGCAATGCTAGTTTTGTCGTCGCTTGCGGTCTTTGTGAGGAGACTATGCGGCACAAAGTCATCAATTAGGCTTGTGATGGTGTATGCACTTACACGGTTTTCTTCTACTATCAGCGTTAGTATGTATTTTTCTTTTAGGTAATAAGCAAAGCTGATTTCATCATTGTATTTACTGGTTTTGATTAACTGCGGCTCGCCAATAAGGTTTTTTATATAGCGTAAATTACTGCCTACATTTATACGATCTAATGCCTGATATTCGTATTGATGCGTGAAGTTAGAAAGAGTAAGTCGCCAGGCTTCAACAATAACGTCTTTAGTGTCTCCCCACTGACCTAAAGCCATAAGACCAAGAGCACCAGCTACAAAGTATTCATAGACTGATTTTTTGCGACCAGGCGCTGTGTCAGCCTCATCTGAACTTCTCTGATTTTCACTCATCACTTAAATCCGTTCTACAGCTGATTTTCCGACTTTAAAAAGTTCAGATAAAGTAATGTTTCATCTTCTGGACTTAACTTAGTAGGAGCACTATTGATAACGCGTTCAAATAATCTCTTTGCGTTGTCTTCAGAAACAGTGACCAATGCACACACATTTTTCTGTTGACCCATTTGAGCGTAATCGACCTTGGTTACTTTCGAGCCCTGAAGCGCTTGATTTACGAACTGGGTAGTAGTGGTAGAAAAGTCAGTGTTAGTGGTACTGCTACTAGCACTAGATACCGTTTGTGCATATTGTTCTTGTAGAGAAGATACGCGAGCATCTAATTGGGCCGCCAACTCAGTACGCGCCATAGTAGCAGCCTGAGTTTTATCCATAGAAAAGCTGTTTGATGCTGCTACACAAGATGAGGCTGCTAAACCAGATTCTACTGTCGGGGTTGTTACCCAAGAGGGCAGGGTCATCCCCATATCTGTAGCATTTGTTTTTGGTGTTGAGCTACAACCTGCTGCTAAAGCAAGCGTAGTAGATAAAGCGATTAACTGAAGGTTGCGTTTAAGCACTATTAACTCCATTTACATTTGCGGACAGGAACACCGCGTTCAAATCCATTTGATTGCATATTGGCTATATTAGCGCCATTTAATTTAAATTACAGAGAAAAATTTGGGCATAACGGTTATTTTTCATAATTAGGTATAGAAAAATATACCTTTCGAGAGGTGTTGCTCTCTCCGTAACAAACTTTTAATAATGTAACTTTCGAAGTTAGCGCTAATCCACCAACTGTCGCAACGCCTTGATACTGTTACGTTGCAATGCGGGCAGCTAATTACAACATGCGCTATCAGCTAGACTATTCAGTGAAAGAAATCAATATCTCACTTTCACATAAAGTTCGCTGTGTTAACGTAGCCAAGATTAAAAGCACCCAAATAGCATTAACTATTCGAACAAGTAGCAGTATGTCAGTAAAGAATTATCAAAAATTCTACCAGCCCTTAAACGCAGTACATTCGGCTGACTTTAACCGCTGTATTTACTGTGGCTGCGAGGCGGCCCGCCAAGACTTTATTCCGCCTATAAAATTCATTCACGACTGGCAAAGCGGACATCTACAGGCCGACTTTATTTCCGTACCCTCATGCAACGAATGCTTCGACCTGCTAAAAAACGAAAATAACGCCACGCTAGAACCCAGAATTACCGTGTTAAAAAAGCTATTGGCGGAAAAGTACAAAAAGGCCATTAGGGTTTATAACCACTGGAGTATGGAAGAAATAGAAGAAATGGATGCCGCATTTCAAATAAGCCTAAAAGGCGGCATGCGATTAGGTAAAGAAACCCTTTCACGCCTTCAATTTGCTGGGTTCGACTATGAAGTAAACGGCAGCATAACGAGGGTGGCAAGACCACAGCGCGACGGGTTCAAAGTATTCGATGAAGAGTTTAGCAGCTTTAGAGAAGCGCTAGCCTTTGCCAGCGCTACCTACAAAATAAAGAAAAGCCGGCTAAGCCAGCTTTATTTCGATAATGATGAAAGCTTTGATAGGGCGATTGAGGCTTTTCATGGGTTGGTTGAAGACCATAAATCAAAAGCTGATTGATGGCATTGCGCTCCAGAATCAGCGGTTCGAACCCTATCGGGCCCAACCATCATTCTTGACCGTTTTTTAAAAAGTACAATTCAGAAAACCCCATTTTTGCAAATTCGGTATCTCTGAAGTTTCTTACGGTTTTTTTGTCTTTACTGATAGCGGCAAGTTGCTGTTCAGTTTGCAGGAACTGGGAAAGGTCTATTCCCTCAGCATCGGCCACAGCTTCATGCATATTTTGATGGCGGCTGTAAGAAAAATTTATCTCTTTTGCCACACCTTTAAACTTATAACGTACTTTATGGGCCATGTTTTACTCACGTTGGTCGATGTAATTCAAAAACGGTTTAACCGCTATTATAAACTCAATTAGCGCTAATGATTAGCGTGTTAAAAAAGCGGGTGGCAAAATCATAGCGCGAGGTTTTTAAAATATTCGATGGAGAATTTAGTAGTTTTAGAGAAGCGTTAGCCTTTGCCTACTTTATTTACAAAATAAAGAAAAGCTGATTAAGCCAGCTTTATTTCGACGATGATGAAAGCTTTGATAGAGCGATTGAGGGGTAACCCCTGAAAAGCTGGTCAATGGCTTTGCACTCCGGAGGCAAAGGTCATAGGTATTAGCAGCTTTAGACCATTGTTTAGAGGTCATTATTAGATTTCGCAATATTACAGTCTTCACATAATACCTGTAAGTTACTTTTATCGAGTGCAAGGTCAGGATACAGGCTACGTGGTTTAATATGATCGACATGTAAGATCGCCCCTCTTTCCGAAGTAATACCACAGATCTTACAACTACAATCTGACTCTAGCAAAATTGAGAGTCTCAGCTCTCGCCATGCTTTCGTCCTATAAAAGTTGGTCTGTGTATTGAACTTCAAAATAGGGAGGTCATGCTTACTTCTGTATACAACTGGTTGTTCTCCTGGTTGATATACGAGCGCCATTCCACTATTTTTGCTAAACCATCTTTCAATAGCACTGATAGCGCGAGCGTGAGTTTTGTATTCACGCCTAAAACTCTTGCCCTCTTTTTGTAAAGTAACTCTTATAGTCATTGTTTGAACTGCTGTTCGCGATGGTAAGCCAAATAGTCTTGATGTTGATCGGCTAACGCAATTTTCATATTAGGATGTATACCTAATATTTGGAACTCTTCTAAATGCTCAGAGATTAAAATGCGGCCATTTTCATTAAAGCTGATGTACCCCAAGTCAAATGCTTTATCAATATTGGCTAAAAGTAACAAGCCGTTAAATGGATCAAGGCGCTCGTCGTTCTCAGATTTCGACCATGGCTTAATATGAGACGCTATAAGGAACGAGTAATTTTGATACTGGGTAACAGCGCAACCTTTCCAGTGACTGATCAAATCCTCTCTAAATCTTCCTTGACCGATACGTGTATTTACCATTACGGATTTTTGCGTCTCAGAGATAGTGCTATCCAGAATAATATCATCTATATCTTGTTTAACACTTACTTGTGTAATGTCTGATAAAAATGCTCTGTAGCTATTAATTGCTGCGCTGTACATTCCCTTACCTTGCTTATCTTTTGCTACAAATTCTCTTAGCTTAAAAGTTTTGTTTACTATAGTTTCATACTCATAATAAGAGCTTATGCTCAACAGACTCTGCTTTGTAATTCCTGCATCGTTTAACCAATTCGGTATAGAATTTTTTAACGCACCAACATAATTTTTTATAGTTTTTTCAGACTTACCTATAGATTTAGCCCAGCGACCGTATTGGTCCTCCAAGGTATCAAGGTTGGCCGTTAGAGCATTTCTTAGAACTGATGCAGTGCTTGGATTATTGAGATATTTAAATAGTTGTTCATCAAGGTATGCATAATCTACAAGCTTACGAATTTTCGTATCAGTGGCAGAGCGCATTGCGTCAAACTCAGCAACATTTTCCTTTAAAACTTTCAAGTGCCAAAGTCCAGAAGACTTTAAATGAAAAAAAGGTAGGAAAGGACTGTTAGTATCATTGTCCTGCTTTAATCGCATGAAATGCCAGCTAAAGCGCCTCTTTAAAGCATCATCATAATAAATTTTATTCTCTTGGATATGTCCTTGTTCAATGAGCTCTATGACAGCAAACATCATGCAAACTTTATGAGGTTTGGCTCTTCCTGAGGATCTATCAGGCCGCAGGCTTTGTAATCTGTTAACGTAATAAGTGAGTCTCATCCATTCATCCTTAAAATTAGTGTAAGAAAGAAAAACATTTTTCTTTGTCCGTTTACAAGTTGGTTCTCTGCCACATTATCCCTTCACCACTTCAACCGTAACCCACTTCACATCATCACGCTGCAACCCGTCCTTACCAGGAACAGTGTTTAAGTTGCGAGCCTTTAGGCCGTTACTTTCCGCTAAGGTCGCTAACTCTTCATAACTAACGGGGTGCATGGGCCTTGCTTCATCATTTGGGCCGAACCGAAGGCTTATATATAGTGTTCCATTTTCTGAAAGCAATTCTGCTAACCTTTTTAACGTGGGTGGCCTTTCATATTTAGGCAAGTGCATCCATACCGCTGAAAGCAGTATTAGGTCGTATGTGTTTGGTTTTTGGGGTAGGGCGGTAAGCGCGGGTAGGCTGGCGCTACACCATGTAACACTGTTATGCGAGTTGGCTTGTGCAAGGTTTCTTAGCCCACCGGCAGGCTCTGCGGCTGTTACGTTCCAGCCCTGTTCGGCTAGCCAGTTGGCGTCGCGGCCACTGCCTGCGCCTACATCTAGTGCGGTGCCTGCTTTTGATTTTTGTAGAAACGCTTTCCAATCGCTGTGCACACTTTCGGCGTCTACCGAATTATACAAATCGTAATAGTGCTGCGCTTTTTTGCTGTAGTGTTCAATTGTTTTTGTCACTATGAACAGAGTCCCTTCATTGTTTAATCTAATTTACCGCATGCCCAAAAACTCGGCTAGTTGCTCAACCTACCAAAACTTTGATCCAGCGCAAAGCTTAAAGTACACCACCCAGTATACATTAGCTATTAACCTTGGCGCTTTCGCCACTTTTCACCTTTATTGATAAACCACAGGGAGCGTCACTGTGAAAAAAACGCCGTTTATTCTATCCATTATGTTCGTTGTGTTTTTAATTGTGGTTGTTAGCACTATTTTTAGTGGCCCTGAAAATGTAGATGTGGTGTCGGGGAATGGGCGCATTGAAGCTACTGAAATTGGTATTTCAGCTAAAGTGGCAGGTCGTGTAGAAGAAATTTATGTGAACGAAGGTGACAGAGTAACGGCGGGTGATGTGGTCGCTAAACTCGGATACCACTACCATTAATAGCCAGCTTCAGCAGGCCAAGGCGCAGCGTCAGCAAGCTAAAAGTGCGGTAGAAGCTGCAAATATGGCGGGTGCACAGCGCCAAAGCGAAAAGTCAGCACTTCAAGCTGCATTGCTACAAACTAAAGCCGAGCTAAAAGCCGCCGAAGCGCATGCTGCCCGTACTAATGAATTGTCAAAAACGGGTGCAGTGTCTAAGCAATTGGCAGAAGATAATCTAACCACTGTTGAAAGCGCAAAGGCAGCGGTAAATGCTGCTAATGCTCGTTTAACAGCGGCCGATGCCACCATTGAAGCTTCGCGTGCGCAATATTACTCTGCACAGGCGGCAGTAAGTGCGGCCGATGCCACTATTGCGCAAATTCAGTCTGAAATTAACGATATGGTGTTAAAAGCACCACGTAGTGGGCGCATTCAATACCGTGTTGTAGAGCCTGGCGAAGTTGTTGGCGCAGGTGGCCGTGTACTTAGTTTGGTCGACCTAACAAACGTATACATGACATTCTTTTTACCTGCCACGCAGGTGGGCAAGCTAACAATGGGCGGTGAAGCTCGCATTGTGCTTGATGCTGCGCCCGATGTAGCTATTCCGGCTACCATTTCTTACGTTGCCGATGTGGCGCAATTTACACCTAAGTCGGTTGAAACCCAAAGCGAACGAGAAAAGCTAATGTTCAGGGTTAAAGCACAAATTCCTATAGATTTGTTAAAGCAGCACATTGAGAAAGTGAAAACGGGGCTGCCAGGTGAAGTATGGGTTAAGTTAAATGACAACGCCGAATGGCCTAGCGACCTACCTGAGCTTGTCGACTAATGAGCAATATTATTGAGTGCAATGCGCTAACGGTTCGCTACAAAAGCACCACGGCCATTCACAATATTGCCCTTTCTATTCCCGCAGGCCTGACGGTAGGCATTATTGGGCCTGACGGTGTGGGCAAATCTACGTTGCTATCGCTTATTGCCGGCGAGCGAGTTATGCAAAAGGGGCAGTTGCAGGTACTTGGTGGCGATATTCGTGATGAAAAGCACCGCGCCGCTATATGTTCCGACATTGCATATATGCCGCAAGGCTTAGGTAAAAATTTATACCCCACGCTATCGGTAGAAGAAAACTTACAGTTTTTTGCCAAACTTTTTGGGCATAATCGCGCGCAGCGTCGCATTCGAATAGATAACCTTACCAAACGAACCGGGCTTTACCCGTTTTTATCGCGTCCGGCTGGTAAGTTGTCTGGTGGAATGAAGCAAAAGCTCGGTTTGTGCTGTGCCTTAATACACGACCCCCGCTTACTTATTTTAGACGAACCCACCACAGGGGTAGACCCCCTTGCCCGCAGTCAATTTTGGTCGCTTATTAAAGATATCCGCAAAGCCCAGCCGAATATTACGGTACTGGTAGCTACAGCCTATATGGATGAAGCCCAACAGTTTGATCATCTAATAGCGTTAAATGCAGGTGAAATACTGGCAAGTGGCTCGCCAGCGTCATTGCTTGAGGAAACGCAAACCACCAATTTAGAAGCGGCATTCATAGCGCTTTTACCCGCAGGCGCAAAGCAGCAGCATCGCAACGTAGTTGTGCAGCCTTATAAAGCTAGTGAGCATACCAAAACCGCTATTGAAGCTAAAAATCTTACTATGAAGTTTGGCGATTTTACGGCAGTAAATAACGTTAGCTTTACTATTGGGAAAGGCGAAATTTTTGGCTTTCTAGGCTCGAATGGCTGTGGTAAGTCTACCACCATGAAAATGCTTACTGGCCTGTTGCCGCAAACCTCTGGCGAGGCATGGTTACTGGGCAGCCCGCTTGCTGCTAACGATATCAACACCCGCTACCGCGTAGGTTATATGTCGCAAAGCTTTTCTTTGTATACCGAATTAACCGTTCGGCAAAACCTTACGCTTCATGCCAAGCTATTCAAAGTAGCTAGCAAGATACTAAATTCGCGGGTAGATGAAATGCTTAACCGCTTTGCCTTAAGCCATCATCAACACAGCCTACCGAACGACCTTCCGCTTGGTATTCGCCAGCGTTTGTCATTAGCCGTGGCCATGGTTCATAAACCTGAAGTATTAATATTAGATGAACCCACTTCTGGCGTAGATCCAGTTGCCCGAGATAACTTTTGGCAGTTGCTTATTTCCTTAGCGCGAAAAGACGGCGTAACCATTTTTATCTCTACTCACTTCATGAATGAGGCCGTACGGTGCGACAGAATTTCGCTAATGCATGCAGGCGAAGTGTTGGTAACCGACACACCAGAGGCCATAAAAGCATCTAAATCTGCCGATACGTTAGAAAGCGCGTTTATCGATTACTTAGTTGAAGCACAAACGCCTGCGAACCAGGCTCAAAAGCCAGATCAAAACGCGCAAGAAAGTTTTAGTGCAGATAAAACCACACCACCAAGCAAACGCGCAAAAGGCTTACGACGGTTGTTAAGCTATGCCTCGCGTGAAACCCTTGAACTTATTCGCGATCCTATTCGCTTAACTATGTCGTTCTTAGGCAGCATGGTGTTAATGATGGTGATTGGCTATGGCATTACTATGGATGTCGACGACTTAAGCTATGCTGTATTCGACCGCGATCAAACTTCTACTAGCCTTAACTATCGCAATGCTTTATCTGGCTCACGCTATTTTAATGAGCAGCCTGCTATAACCAGTTACGCCGATATGGACCGGCGAATGAAAAGCGGCGAACTTTCATTGGCTGTGGAAATTCCTCCCGAATTTAGCCAAAAGCTGCATAAGGGCGAACAAGTAGAAATAGGGGCATGGATTGATGGCTCTATGCCATCACGGGCAGAAACGATAGAGGGTTATGTAACAGGTATTCACTTGAAATGGCTTTTGCAGCAAGCTTCACAAGCTAGCCAAGTGCAGTCGACTAGCAGTATTAATGTGGAATCACGCTATTTATATAATCCAGATGTTCAAAGCTTAGTGGCAATCGTACCTGCGGTAATGCCCATGTTATTGTTGATGATCCCTGCGCTTTTAACATCGTTGGCGGTGGTACGTGAAAAAGAGCTAGGCTCGATAATCAATTTGTACGTCACGCCAGTTACACGCATCGAGTTCTTGTTGGGCAAGCAACTACCCTATATCGCTACTTCGTTTGTTAGCTTCTTGCTGTTAGTTGCAATGGCAGTGGGGCTTTTCGATGTTCCATTAAAAGGGGATATGCTGGTGCTATGCATTATAACGTTGTTATTCGTTACTTTTTCTACCAGCTTTGGTTTGTTGGCTTCAGTTTTTACGAACAGTCAAATTGCCGCAATTTTGCTTACCACCATTGGCACCATGGTTCCGGCTGTGCAGTTTGCAGGCATGATAACGCCAGTTTCTGCCTTAGAAGGGGCAGGGCGCTTAATAGGAGAGCTTCACCCCATTAGTTATTTTTTAACTGCTAGCCGAGGAATATTTAGCAAAGGGTTAGGCTTTGGTACGCTTGATTTTGCAGTGTTTGCCATTGCTATTTCTATTCCAATTACACTGTGGCTTGCCACTGTTTTGTTGCGCAAGCAGGAGCGCTAAACCGTGGAAATTAAAAATGTAACCCAGTTAAGTATAAAAGAGCTTTGGAGTCTATGGCGCGACCCGGCCATGCTTATTCTTATTGCTTATGTGTTTACAGTAAACATTTACACTGCGGCCACTGCGGTACCCGAATCTTTGCACAATGCGCCCATTGCCTTTGTTGATCACGACAACTCGCAGATATCTAATCGAGTGATAGATGCTTTTTACCCTCCCTATTTTCTAGCGCCAGATATCATTGAAAGTAATGAAGCCGACACGTATTTAGACACAGGTAAGTATACCTTTGTGGTTACCATTCCCCCTGAGTTTGAAAAAGACATTATGGCCGGGTTACAGCCCGACGTTCAGGTTAACGTTGATGCCACGCGTATCAGCCAGGCGTTTACCGGCAATGGTTACATTACTGAAATAATCACCGATGAAGTGAACGCATATTTACAGGGCTATAAGTCTGACACTGTTTACCCTGTCGAACTGATCATGCGAGCCCGCTTTAACCCCGCGCTTGAAAGTTTTTGGTTTGGTTCTGTCATGGAACTTATTAATGCCGTAACAATGGTAGCCATAATTTTGTCTGGGGCTGCGCTTATTCGAGAGAAAGAGCGCGGCACTATAGAGCACCTGTTAGCTATGCCAGTGTCAGACAGTGAAATTATGCTTTCTAAGCTGTTAGCCTCGGGGGTAGTTGTGTGGGTTACTACCTTGCTTTCGGTGTATTTAATTATTCAATGGGTACTTGGCGTACCAGTCAATGGCGAAATATGGCTTTTCATGGTGGCTGTTGCTTTACAGTTATTCGCCGTATCGAGTATGGGTATTTTTATGGCCACTATTGCGCGCTCTATGCCCCAGTTCGGATTGTTACTCATCTTAGTGTTATTGCCGCTTCAGTTGCTTTCTGGTGGTGTAACACCAAGAGAAAGCATGCCTGAATTCATTCAATACGCAATGTTGCTAATGCCTAATACGCACTTCGTAATGGCTTCCCAAGGGGTATTGTATCGAGGGGCGGGCGTTAGCGTTATATATCCTCAGTTATTGGCGCTTTTAGCTATTGGTTGTGCGTTTTATTTTATAGCGCTTAAAAGGTTTAAAAGCACCATTGGTAGTATGGCTTAGAAGCGCTATCTAGTTTTGCGTCCATTCTCTGTTTTATTGCTCTATTTTTAATGTAAATAGAAATAATTGTCATTTAAATTAAGCTTAAGCTGTTTTATACTCCTGCCCCGAAAACATCCAAACCCTTCAAAACCAATAACAGAGAAAACCATGAAATTAAGCAGTTTATTTGCACTAACGCCTATCGCGTTTGCGTTGTCGGTAAATGCGCAAACTACGCAAAGCGATACGGTAGAAGTAAAAGAAGCAGACGTTGAAAAAATTCGTATTGTTGGCGTTCGTCAAAACCGCGTTAGCCGCGGCGCAACGGGCTTAACCATGGAAATTAGCGAAACGCCTCAGTCTATTAGCATTCTTTCTGAAGACCTAATGCAGTCGTTCGGTGCGTTTAATATAAACGATGCGCTAAAGCTAGCGCCGGGTATCAACGTAGAAGAGTGGGAAACTAACCGTACCAACTATACGGCCCGTGGTTTTGAAATTAAAAACACTCAAATTGACGGTGTAGGCCTGCCGAACGACTGGGGTATTGTTACCGGCTCTGTTGAAGCGTACGGTTATGAAGAAATTGAAGTTATTCGTGGTGCCAATGGCCTTTTAACCGGTGTGGGTAATGCGTCGGGTACCATTAACTATGTGCGCAAGCGTCCAACTAATGAAGAGGGCGGTGAAATTGGCGCAAGCATTGGCTCGTACAACTTTAAGCGCGTGCAGGGCGACTATTCTATGCTGCTTACTGAAGACGGCAGCTGGGCAGCTCGCGTGGTAGCCAGTGTTGAAGATAAAGAGTCACACCTTGATGGCCTAGAGAACGATCGCAGCTTTGTGTACGGTGTTATCGACGGTCAGTTAACCGACAACGCTACCGTAACCTTTGGATTGTCTTATCAAGATGCTAATACCGATGGCAACACTTGGGGCGGGCTAGTATTTAATTACACCGATGGCACCCAGGCCGAGTGGGACATTAGCGATACCACAAGCCAAGATTGGACGAAATGGGATACCGAAACCACCAATGCGTTTGTAGAGCTAGACTATGTGTTCGATAACGATTGGCAGCTACTGCTTAGCTATAACTACCGCGACTTTGAAGATCAAAGCAAACTGTTTTACGCCTACGGCGCAATTGATAAAGACACAGGCTTAGGCCTGGTTGGCTGGCCGGGTCGATACGATTCTGAGCGCGATTCTCATCTAGTAGAAGGCCGTGTTTTTGGTGATTTTTCGCTATTCGGTCGCAACCATGAAGTGAACTTTGGGGTAAGCCACGCTACCAGCGACGATGTGTCTTTCGTTCACGCTTTTGATTATGCCACTACACCTGCCTATGGGCCAACGCCTGCGTTCCCTTATGCGTTAGATGCTATTGCCGAGCCTGATTGGCTTGCCGCTTCAGAGTATTCAAACATTGAGCAAAACCTAACCCGTTACTTCGGTTCTGCGCGTTTCAGCGTTACCGATGAAATGCATGTTATTGCTGGTTTCAACGCTATTGATTTTGAGCGTACAGGGCAAAACGCTGGCGCCGTTATCGATAACTCAGAAAGCGAAGCCAGCCCTTACGTTGGCGCTACTTACGCGGTAACAGAAGACGTGAACGCGTATGTAAGTTATTCAGATGTGTACCAGCCGCAAGAGCAGTACGACATCAACGGGCAGTACCTTGACCCAACTAAAGGCCAAAACTTTGAAGCAGGCGTGAAAGCCCAGTGGTTCGATGACCGTTTATTAACCACGTTCGCGTACTTCACTGCAGAGCAAGACAATTTGGCGGCCTACGCTGGCACTAACCCAGACACGCTTCAGTACTACTACAAAGGCGTGTCGGTAGAGTCTGACGGTTTTGAAATTGAAGTAGCAGGGCAGGTAACCGATGCTCTGCGTGTTAATGCGTCTTACACCGCTATTGACGTAGAAGACGAGCAAGGTAACGATGCTAACTTATGGGCACCGCGTGACGTAGTAACCTTTCAGCTAGCGTACACAGTACCGCAAGCACCAGAAGTAGAACTGGGTTTTGGCGGTCGCTGGCAGTCTGAAATAAGCAATGTGGATTATAACGTTGAACAAGGCGCGTATTTCTTAGGTAATGTGTATGCATCACGCGCGTTTACTGAAGATCTTACTGTTCGCATGAACATCAATAACATCTTCGATAAGAAGTACATTAACAGCCTACACACCGTGGGTTATTACGGCGCAGGCATTAACGCCCAGCTAAGTGCGTCGTATAGCTTTTAATTAAAGCGCTATATTAGGGTAAAGGTAGCTAACCTGTAGGGGCGCTACCTTTTGCTTTCAGCAACCTGTCTTGCTACTTTCATCTGCCGCCTTTCTTAGCATAAGCATGCATACGCCGGTATTTGCTCAGCCCGATAAACAGTCTGTTTAAACTATCGATGTGCAGGGCGAGAAAACCACGCCTCTTACACCAAGCCACTGCCTTGATTAAAATTAGGTCAGTTGCTAGTGTATTTAATCTGCATAAAAAATGGACTTTTAAAAACGTATGTTTCAACAAACATGGGTTCATTTAACTGGCCGCTTCTCGCTTTTTACCAATGAAAGCGAGTAATAATAAAGTAGGTGAACTCAATGTTTCCAACCGCGTTATCGCGCTTAATATTAAAGGGCTTTATCGCCACCTTAGCCTTTGTATCTATTGATGTTTTGGCACAAACCTCGGAATCCTGTAACAGCTCAGATGCAGTGTTTTATAACGGTGTTATATATACCGCTGACGATAAAAACTGGCAGGCCGAAGTGGTAGCAGTTGAAAACGGTCGCATAGTGTTTGTTGGTAAAGAGGCCGACGCAGCGCCTTGGTACTGCGGTGCTGAAAAGCGTATTGATTTGAAAGGCAGCACGCTTTTTCCAGGTTTTACCGATAGCCATCAGCATCTTGAAGGTATAGGGAAGCGCACACGCACGTTAAGTTTGTTTGGCATTGCCACGCTAAAGCAAACGGTAGCTGAAATTAAAAGCTTTGCCCAAAACGTACCAGACGGTGAGTGGGTATTAGGCCGTGGATGGATAGAGCGTGAATGGCAAGACGAGCAGCGTTTTCTGACCGCGGCCGACCTAGACCCATTCACTCGAAATAAGCCGCTATTTATGCCTCGCGCCGACGGTGTTTCAGCCGTGGTAAACTCAAAAGCGTTGGCCCTAGCTGGTGTTACCAAAAACACGCCCGACCCAGAAGGCGGAAAGTTTGAGCGCTATGACGATGGCACGCCCACTGGTTATGTTTTGGCAACGGCAATGGACTTCTTTAGAAATATTTTACCCCCCGAGTCCGACCAATATATACAAGATAATTTAAAACGCGGTATGCAGGTAAATGTGTCGCAAGGATGGACGGCAACGCACGACGCAGGCATGAAGTGGCGAGAGGTTCAGCAGTTAAAGCAACTGGCCAATAATGTCGAGATGCTGCACCGGGTTTATATTGCTATACCTATTAGCGAGTCAGAAAAGCTTTTTCAAAATGGCACTGAAACGCTTGCAGAAGGGCTGTTTTATTTAAACGGGATCAAGGTGTTCATCGACGGTACATTGGGTTCCCGTGGCGCTGCGCTACTTGCGCCCTACAGCGATGCCGATCACAGCGGCTTTATGAACCGCACCACAAAAGATGAACTTATGCCGGTACTGGAGCAGGCCTTAAAGCAGGGGCTCCAGGTGATGACCCACGTTATAGGTGACCGTGCGTTGTACTCCACGCTAAATTGGTACGAAGAGGCATGGGAGGCGTTGCCCAAGGCTAAGTGGAAAAGCGACGATCTGCGCTGGCGCTTAGAGCACGCGCAAATTATTCCACCTAATCAGCAAGACAGACTGGCAGACATGAACATTGTGGCATCAATGCAGCCTAGTCATGCTATAGGTGACTTAAACTTTGCCCCAAGCCGTTTAGGATACAGCCGCTTAGAATACGCCTACCCGTGGAAACCGCTGGTGGATAAAGGCGTTGTTTTGGTGGGTGGCTCAGATGCCCCTGTTGAAGTGGGCGACCCGCGCATTGAGTTTTACGCAGCCATTACCCGTAGTAGACTTAACGGTACGCAAGATAATGGTTGGCACCCAGAATTATCGTTATCTCGGGAAGATGCGCTTCGCATGTTCACCCTATGGCCTGCCTATGCGTCGTTTCAAGAAGATAATTTAGGCTCTATTGAAGTAGGCAAGCTCGCCGACTTTTCTGTTTTCGACACTAATTTTATGACGGCAGAACCTAGCGATATTTTGAAGGCCAGCGTTGTGATGACGGTGGTAAACGGCAAGGTAGTCTTCCAAAATCTTACCAATAATTAATCTGCTTTTATAACCGCTACATGCCGTTGTGTGCGGCGTTTTCTCGACTCTTCTTAATAACAAAGCGTTCTTTTATCCTAAAGGCTAATATAATATTCATCTAATGGGTGATAATTATCTCTTAAAGGTTTATTTTTTAGTGAATCTATTCTAATTTAGGGGTGCATATTAGTTTGGTTGTATTACATTCTATTCAACAACCGCTAATAAGCGTTGCCTACGCCAATAATAAAAATAATCAAAAAACTTAAAACGCTTAAAAACCACAAGTCTTGAAGGAGAAACACATTGGATCAAGGTAACTTCCCTAAAGGGAAAAAACTTAATCGAATAACCTCAGCCATTATTGCTAGTTCATTACCGTTTTTTGCGGCAATGTCAGCACCTGCTTTTGCACAAGAAGCAGAAGAGAAAGCAGAAGATTTTGAAAATATCATTGTAACGGGTACACGCATGAGCAACCGCTCTGCAGCCGACTCGCCAGTGCCGGTAGATGTAATTACGGGTGAGGAATTCCGCCAAAACTCGTCAAGCGACGTGCAAGATATGCTGCGTACGAATGTACCGTCGTTCGACGTAAATACACAGCCAATTAGTGACGCCGCTACTATTGTGCGCCCGGCTAACATGCGCGGCCTGTCGCCAGATAACGTGTTGGTACTGGTAAACGGTAAGCGCCGTCACCGTGGCTCTATTATCTCTTTCTTAGGTGGTGGTATTTCTGATGGTGCGCAGGGTGTTGATATTTCGGCAATTCCATCACTCGCTCTGAAGCAAGTAGAAGTACTGCGTGACGGTGCATCATCACAGTACGGTTCAGATGCTATCGCTGGCGTACTTAACTTCTTACTTCGCGATAACGACGAAGGATTTGAGTTCCGCGCTAACTATGGCTCTACCTATGAAGGCGACGGCGACAACTACACTATTTCAGCCAACGCTGGCTTCTCGTTAGGTGCCGACGGCTTTGTAAATATCACGGGTGAAATTCGCGACGTTGAAGGTACGGTACGCTCAGTAGTACGTAACGACGTGCAGGGCATGGTTGATGCGGGTTACCTAACACAGTCAGATTTTTCTACCATTAACACCTATACCAACGAAGTGCCACAGTATTGGGGCCAGCCAGACGTAGAAGATGACTACAAGCTATTCATTAACTCAGCGTATGAGCTAAACGACAAAGCTGAGCTTTACCTATTTGGTAACTACGGCAAGCGTACAGTAACCGGTGGTTTCTTCTACCGTAACCCAGTTACTGAAGGTAGCCAGCGCGGCGGTGTATACGCAGGTCCACTGGTTGACCCACTCACAGGTTTAGCCGATCCAGACGGCGTGCACTCAGTACTTGTTGGCGACCTTGACGGTGTGGGCGTAGGCGGAAGCTGTATTGACGGTATTCCAATTGGCGGTGAAGGCAACGTATTCCCCGACCCAACATTCCTAGCGCAAGTTCAGGCAGACGATAATTGTTTCTCGTTCATTGAAACCATCCCAACGGGCTTTGTACCGCGCTTTGGAGGTGATAACGAAGACATGGCGTTCACTGTAGGTGTACGTGGTGACTTAGATGTTGGTAACGGCTTAGGCTACGACTTCAGTGCGCAGCGTGGTTCGAACCGCACAGACTTCTTTATTAAGAACACCATTAATGCGTCATTAGGCCCAGCAACCCCTCGCGACTTCGTACCTGGTGGTCAAGAGCAAACCGAAACCCTAGTTAACCTTAACTTTGTATACGGTGTTGATGTAGGTTTAGCGTCTGACTTGAACGTTGCGTTTGGTGCTGAATATCGCAAAGAAGAGTTCGATCTATTTGCTGGTGATGAAGCGTCTTATGCGCTTGGCCCGCTAGCAAGCCAAGGCTTCTCGTCTAGCTCTAACGGTTTTGGTGGTTTCCCTCGTGATACCAGCTCGTCGCAAGACAGTAACGCGGTTTACATTGACTTGGAAGCCGACGTAACAGAGCAACTTACCCTGCAAGCAGCGCTGCGTCGTGAAGACTTCAGTGAGTTTGGTGATACTACCGACTTTAAACTGGCGGGTATTTTCCACGTAACTGACGACTTCCGTTTACGCGGTGCGTACTCAACCGGTTTCCACGCGCCAACAGCGGGTCAAGCAAGCATTACTAACGTTACCACGCAAAACGTGAACGGCGTGTTGATTGACCAAGGTACACTGCCATTGTCATCGGCGGCAGGTCAATTAGCGGCTGACTTCATTGAAAGCCAAGGTAACGGTCGCCCAGACCTAGGGCCAGAGGAAGCAGTGAACTTCTCATTCGGTGCATCAATTGATGTGGCAGACATGAGCTGGACCATCGACTTCTACAACATTGAAATGGAAAACCGTGTAGCACTTGGTGCTAACGTAAATTTCCTAGATGCGCTTAACTTTGCCGGTGGCGGTACAGATTACGCAACCGTATCTGAAGCGCTTACCGAGCTTGATGCGTCGGGTATTATCGACCGTTCAGACTTTATCGGCTTAGACGATTTGTCGCAGTTCCGTTTCTTCTCGAACAGCTTCGACACCACAACGCGCGGTATCGACATTGTAGGTAACTACAGCTTCGATTTATGGGAAGGTAATTCACGTATTACCCTAGCGGCGAACTACAACGAAACTGAAGTGGACGATGTAGGTACGCTTAACCCAATCGGCGAGGGCCGTGTTGCAGCTATTGAAGACTTACTGCCAAACCTTCGCGGTAATATTTCGTGGACGCACACGCAAGGCGCATTGCGTACGCTTGTTCGCGCTAACTACTACGGTGGTTGGGACGATACAGGTAACGGTGTAGACGGTATTGATGCGGCTATTTTGATAGACGTTGAGGCTAAATACTCTTATAGCGAAAACCTCGATCTTGTTATTGGTGTGAACAACCTGTTCGACGAATATCCAGAAG
Organism: Alteromonas alvinellae; assembly: GCF_902705805.1. Lineage (NCBI taxonomy): Bacteria > Pseudomonadati > Pseudomonadota > Gammaproteobacteria > Alteromonadales > Alteromonadaceae > Alteromonas > Alteromonas alvinellae. The sequence continues at coordinate 28,165 of NZ_CACSIH010000167.1, forward strand.
AAAACCCAAGTGCGGGAAGCTTAGGTCAGCTTTACTCAGAAGCTAGCCCGTTTGGTTTCAATGGTGGTATGTGGTACGTGCAGGCACGCTATACTTACTAAGCTATTTTTAGCCAGATAAAAAGCTAACTAATTAGTTTAAAACAAAATTGAATACCGCTTCTTGTTATAAGAAGCGGTATTTTTTTGACTGAAATTTATTCAAGTACTAGTTTTTGCTACTGATATTTTTTAAGCTCTAGGCGCGACACCATACCTTTGTGTACTTCGTCAGGGCCGTCAGCTAAGCGAAGGGCTCTTGCGCCAGCCGCAAAACGGGCCAGCGGGAAGTCGCTACACATGCCTGCACCACCGTGAATTTGTAGTGCCATATCTACGACGTTTTGAAGCATATTAGGCACTACCACTTTGATGGCAGAGATCTCTGTCATAGCATGCTTAACGCCAAGGTTATCTATCTTCCATGCCGCGTGAAGGGTAAGCAAACGCGCTTGCTCTATTGCCATGCGAGCATCAGCTACACGCTCTAGGTTACCGCCTAAACGGATGATGGGCTTACCAAAGGCAACCCGTTCGTGACCGCGTTTAAGGGCAAGCTCTAATGCTTTTTCTGCCATGCCGATAGCGCGCATGCAGTGGTGAATACGGCCAGGGCCCAAGCGACCTTGTGCTATCGCAAACCCCTTGCCCAAACCCATTATGATGTTGTCTTTACTTACGCGAACATTATCAAAGTGCATTTCTCCATGGCCGTATGGCGCATCATAATCGCCGTAGGCATCTAGCATGCGCTTTATGGTAATTCCTGGTGTGTCTAGCGGCACTATCACCATACTGTGGCGGCTGTGCTTGTCGTTATCTGGGTTCGATAAACCCATGAATATCGTGAAGGCTGCATTAGGGTGTCCTAGGCCTGTCGACCACCACTTCTTGCCGTTAATAACGACGTCGTCACCATCTTCAATAATGGTTGCGGCCATGTTGGTAGCATCAGACGATGCAACATCCGGTTCGGTCATGCCAAACACTGAGCGGATCTCGCCAGCCAGTAATGGTGTTAGCCATTTTTCTTTTTGTGCATCGCTGCCAAAGTGATACAGCACTTCCATGTTGCCGGTATCAGGCGCATTACAGTTGAAGATTTCAGGGGCAAACAGGTATTTACCCATGCGTTCAGCCATTGGTGCGTATTCAAGCGTGGTAAGACCTTGGCCTAATTCAGCATCTGGCAGAAATAAATTCGCTAAGCCCGCTTCACGTGCTTTGGCTTTTAGTGCCTCGGTGCCAGGGTGCAGCTTCCAGTTTTTCCAGTCGCCGTGGTTATTTTCTTTATGGTGAAAGTCGTAAACTTCATTTTCAATTGGCGCAATATGCTCAGCAATGAAGTTATCCAGCTTTTCTAATAAGGCTTTGGTTTTGTCGTTATGTGAAAAATCCATAGGGTACCTTTACTTTTAAATTGCTCGTTGAAGTTTGTAACGCTTTTCAGCAGCGTATTTAGGCTTTTCATCACATGGTTAGCATGCTTGTTAAGCGTGCACTAAATCCATGTTCTTTCGCTATCGATGAATGAGTGCGAAAGTGTTTCGTTAGCCTCATACTAGAGAAACTTGCCCAGTGAATGAAATGAAATATAATCCTTGAATGGTGTGAATTTCATTCATGGTTTGCGCAATGCTTGAAAGCAGACAATTTGAAAAACTAGATTTGAATTTGCTAAAGGTGTTCGAAGCGCTTTGGCAGCATAGAAACATGACCCGTGTGGCTGAAGCGCTGCATATTACGCCGTCGGCAGTTAGCCATGCCATGCGCAGGTTTCGGGATATTTTAGGCGACCCGCTTTTTGTTAAAGAAAAGCAAAGCATGTTGCCCACCGCCGCCTGCGAACGGTTAGCTCCTGCTATTTTGAAAGCCTTGGGTGATATTAGAAAAGCACTGGGGGAGTTCACTGATTTTAACCCGTTACATAGTCATCAGCGCTTTGTTATAGCCATGCAAGAGTCATTAGAGTTAGGGGTTTTGCCCGTACTGCTTTCTACCTTAGAAAAACAAGCTCCTAATATTGAGATAGTAAGCACTCGCTTACATCGTGACACCATACTAGCTGATTTAACCAACCGAAACCTTCATTTGGTCATTGATATTGGCCGCGCCGTTGCTGCACCTATTTCCCATTCGCTTTTACGTCGCGATACCTACAAAGTGCTTATGAATAAGCAAAACCCCTTGGCGCAGAATTTAGATAAGAAAAAGTATGTGGCAGCACGCCATATTACGGTGTCTAACCGTGCTAAAGGTGCGTCGGTGGAAGAAATTGCGCTGCAACAGTTGGGCGTAAGCCGGCCTTCTTTATGGCGTTGCCAAAACTACCGAGCGGCAGCAGATGTGGTGGCAAATACCCATGCTTTATTAACCTTGCCGGGTTCAGTAGCCGATGCGGTAAGTGACGATAACCTGATAAGCACTAAGCTGCCTTATCAAATACCCGCATTGGAAACGCACCTTTACTGGCATAGCCAACAAGAAGGCGAGCCAGGGCTGATGTGGCTACGGGATTTAATGCTACACTTGTTCGCTGAATCTGGTCTTACCAGATAGGTTCTGATAGGATTTAATGCTATCGACGCAGGTTCGGGTGAAAGGAAGTAATAATGAAAATTCACACATTAGCGGGCTACATACAGCATATTTATCTTGTTGAAGATAAAAGTGGCCTGCTGTTGCTTGATGGTTGTAGTCGTGCCGATGTAGACAATGTGTGCAATTACATTACCCAAACCCTAGGGCGCCCGTTAACCCACTTGAAGCTTATTGTGGTTACCCACATGCATCCTGACCACGCCGGTGGCGCTGTTGCGTTGCGCAAGCGTACAGGTGCGCAGGTGGCGTCTCATCCTAAGGCGGCTAACTGGTATTCGGGTTTCGCGGGGCGTACCGCTCACGGTATCGACTTGCTATTAACCTGGTGGGTGGCAAATCGTATTGGCAAACCAAGAATGCCCATTTGGTACAACCCGATATTAGCGCCAGACATCACGCTTAAAGACAATCAAACCCTACCGGGCTTTTCTGATTGGCAGGTAATGTACACGCCAGGCCATACCGATCATGACCTAACCCTTGCGCATATTCCCACGCAGCAGGCTTACATAGCCGATGTATTGGTACAGGTTAAAGGAGAGTTAGTGCCGCCATACCCTTTATGTCACCCAAACCAATACCGTGAAAGCTTAAAAAGGCTGGCTCAGTCACAAATTGATACATTCTTTTGCGCCCATGTACCACCGACGAAAAAGTCAGATATCGATTTTGAACACGTAATCGAAAATGCACCGCGCAAGCCCAAGAATCACTGGCATTCCAGCAAAAACCGCATAAAGAAAAAGCTCTTTAACCAGACCCGCGAGCATTAAATAGCCAACGCGTTTTTTATTTCACAGTGATAACTTAGCTGGCACCGCCCTTGCTTTTATCCCTCAGTAACCACATTACTCTTTAAGTCATATCTATAATGAAGTGAGGGCAACGAAGCGAAAGCACCCCTCGCGGCACCTTATCTTTAAGGCAGTAGGCCAAGGTAATAGGTTCAAGGCTATAGGAACAGCAAAGGCAGCAAACAAAAATAATGCAAAAGAATATCGCTACGCTTTTTGACAAAACTCGGGAATTAGCGTCGCTAACTGGCGACAAGCTAAGTAGTGCGTTTAATAAAGAAACGCACCGCTTCACCATTACTGGGCTTAGTCGAAGTGGCAAGTCCATGCTGTTCACCAGCCTTATCACCATGCTGAAAAGTCGAAGTGAAGAAGGCTATGCGTGTTTGCCGTTATTGCGATACTTACCACCTTCTCTAGTGCTAGATATGCACATAGCGCCTATTGAGGGCTATAAACCCTTTCCACATTTGCAGAATATAGCTGATCTTGAAAACGGCCAGTGGCCAAAAGCTACCGAAGAAGCGTTTGGCTTTAAGTTAGTAGTACGTTTGAAAGAAACCGCATCGCTGAAGCGCCATGTTTTGCCCCATAGCGAAGTGGTGTTTGAATTTATTGATTACCCAGGGGAATGGGTGACGGACATTCCCATGTTAAGTAAAACCTATGCGCATTGGTCAGACTCTGCATGGGCGCAACTTAGTAGCGGGCCACAGCAATATTTTGCAAGCCAATGGAAAGCCTTTGTTAATCAATTCGACTTTGAACAAGAGCCCACAGAACAGCGCATTCAGTTGCTTGTTAATGCCTACCGCGATTATTTGGTTGAAGCTAAAGCTAACGGTATATCTTTGCTTCAGCCGGGTAGCTTTTTATTGGAGTCGAGCGACTTTGATTGGCAGGCCTTTGGCTTTACGCCGCTGCCCTCAAGCATTACCAGCGACGTGTCGCACCCATGGTTTAAAATATTTGATAAGCATTTTTCGAAGTTTCAAAGCGGGTGGTTAACGCCATTAAAGCAGTCCATTTTTAAAGAAACCGATAAGCAAATTATTCTTGTAGACCTGTTTGAAGGGCTTAACCACAGCAGGCAGCATTTGTATCAGTTAAAGGAAACCCTAAGCCACTTGGCCGATACCTTTGTGTACGGGCAAAGTACGTGGTTTTCGCGCAATGTGCTGAAAAAAGAGCAGATTGGCAAGGTGGCGTTTGTGGCCACCAAGTCTGACTTGGTGCCGGTAAGTCAGCGCGGTAATTTACTTAACTTGCTTACCCAAATTACCGAAGGGGCACGAGCGCGGTTCGACGGTAAACCGATTCAGTTTGAACATTTTTTAGTGTCTAGCATGCAAGTCACCGACGAGGGCAGTAATGAAGATGCTATTCGCTACAAAGACACGGATGGTCGTTACGTTGAATCTACGTTTGAACCCATACCCAGCACGCTAAAAGAAATGGAAGAGGGCAGTCACTTCCCGGTACCAGATGTGAGTGTGCCTAGCGATTTCAAAGCACGTATTTTAGCAGGCAAGGGTGTAGATAGATTGCTTCAGTTTTTACTGGGCAAAGGAGAGCAAGAATGAGCGATAAACCTTATACATTTGATGAAAGCCCAGAGCCGTCTAGCTCGCCCGACTCCATCAGTTCGTCCAATATGAGCAGTTCATCTAATATAAGAAGCGATGCGCTTTATGGCGCGAATAGCGATCGGCAAGGTAATGCAGATACGCAACCTCAAACAGCGTCACAGGGCGAGCAAAATAATAGTGCGGTAAACAAACCGCAGTATAAAACCAAAGTGAAAACGCAAACATTAGATATTGCGCAGCCTGAAACCAAACTTCCACAGCAAGTCAGTGAAGACGTGTGGGAAGTAGATGCGCAAAAAGATGGTATTTCGTTAGGTGCCGCCACCTTGGGCTTTGGTGTAGTGTCGTTAATTGGCTTTTTCGTTTTTGAAGCTTATACCACCCTTGCTGCGAACGTTTCTGAGCACCCCATTGGTACAGGAGTTTTGGGTGCGCTACTGGTGGGGTTTGTAAGCTGTTTCAGCTTTTTAAGCTTTAAAGAATGGCGCGGCTATAAACAAGTTAATACGGCGATGGAAGATGCCGGTGTAATCCGTGGTTTGTTGGCTAATAGAGGAAGTGAAACATCGCCACAAAAAATAGACAGTGTGTTAAGTCAGCACGGAAAACGTTTTTCTCGCGGTTCTTACGCGGCCCATTGTTTTGACCGTTATAAGCAGCAGCTTCAAGACGACATGACAGGGCCAGAACGACTTGGTCTTTACGAAGATACAGTATTAAAGCCTGTTCAGGAAAAAGCACACAAGGTGCTCAATAAAGAGTCGGTAACCGCAGGAAGCCTGGCGTTTATCAGCCCCAACAACCTTATTCAAACCTTTGCCGTGGTTTGGATTAGCTTTCGCACTATTCGCCGTATGGCCCGTGTGTATGGGTTACGACCAAGCACAGCGGGCAATTGGAAGCTACTAAAGGTACTGGCACAAAACATAGCGGCGCAGGGCGTGTTCGACTTGGCCACCGATGAAGTGGCCAATCAAATTGGCGGCAGCTTGTCGGCCAAGTTTATGGAAAACTCGGCTGAAGCCATTGCTGCCGGTGCGCTCAACGCCCGTTTAGGAAGAGCGTTAATTAAACTACTTAAATAGCGCTTTTAGCTACGCTTTTCACTACACTGATTTTGTTTACACCGTCTCTGGTTGCGCTGCTTTTGCCTACCCTTATTTAAAGGGATCTGGCACTTACAAGGCAGCGTTATCATTTTGCGTCATAGATTTGCGTAACAGGCTTGGCCCTTTCAGGCTGCCCGATGATTATGCTGTTACAACGCTTTCTTAGTGGGCACGACTACGTTAGCAAAGATTAACCCCGCCACTAGCGACATGAAAATAAGAAACACTTCTTGGCCCAAATGATCGGCTTTTACAAAGTCTTGGCCGGTCATAAACGAGTTCAAGCCAATATAGGTTTTAGACCCCGGCACCAGCACAATAAGACCGTGCATTGCCACAATAGTCGCTGGCTGATTGGCAATGCGCGTAAACGCGTTAGCAAAAATACCTAATGCAAAGGCTCCCACGAATGCGCCAAGCCCTGGGCTCATGTAGTCTGAGCTCCATGCAGTTGCGCTGTAGGCAATAAACGCCGCAGCCAATGCCCAAGGAATATGTTTAACACGGGTTCTAAAAATGGCTACTAGGGCAATGCACAGTAGGAACACCGCTAGCCAGGTTGCCCAATACGGTAATGATTCTGCTGGCGTATATACGTTCTCACCAAACGCGCTAAAACCTATAGATACGCCCAAAAACGCACCGAAATACAGTTTGAAAAGCTGCATTATAGCGTCCATTGTTCGGGCCGTGCCCGACACCATATTGCGAGATGAAAGCTCAGCAAGGCCCATAGTCAGCGCAAGCCCAGGCACAAAGACAATGACCGACGAAAGCACAACCAAAGGGATATTAATGCCAGGGTCAACGTACTGGCCAATGGCGCAGGCAAGAATACCACCAACAAACGCGGTAACAGGCTCTAGCATTAAGTTTACGCGCTTGGACTGCTGCGCCCATAGTGTCCACAAATAAGCCACAATTCCTAAAGCGGCTGACCAGCCAATTTCGCTCCAGCTTGCACCCATTAGCATGGCAAATGCGCCGGTTGCCATGGCAAAGGCGACGCCGGTTATTCCTTTGCCATAAGGGCTGCCCATGGCATCTATTTCGTTTAAACGCTTGTCTGCTTCGCTCAGTGTTAAATTGCCAGACAAAAGCTCGCTGGCAAGTTCGTCAGTGAGCGACAGCGCATTCATGTCTAGTTCGCCAGGAAGTAAACGGGCTGCGTGGTTGTACTCGTCTTCGTGACGATCGCTCCAAATAACGAAAGTTAGCGACGTAGGCGTAGAAATAAATGACGCGTGTACACCTAAATACTTGGCGACTTCACCTAGGTAAGCTTCCAGACGAAACGCAGGGGTACCATACTTGTGCAGCATTTTGCCAAGCTTCACTATAAATCTACGAATTTGAATAAATTCAACGGTATCCAACGCACTGCCCTTAAGTTTTGATAACTTTAATATGAGATAAATAAGACAAAAAAGCCAGACGCATAGATAAAGTGTCTGGCTAAAATTTGGGCGGATTCTACGGAGGGTTTTACGCGAAAGCAAAACAAATTTTTTATTTATTTTGCCTTAAAAAAACTAATGTTCTTTCTCAAACTAAAGGCTTGGAATCAAACCCAATATAGCTATTTATACTGTAACGAGGTAGAGTTGTTAGTTATAGGAGGTGTATATGGCACATACTGTTTCAAAAAATAGTAACCACCGGAAAGAGAGGTTTTCTCCTAATATTCAAAACTACGAAGTAAGTCTTAGTTACGAAGGTTTAGAGTTAAAGAAAACCAATGAGCGCAAGACTATTGTCGATTTAAAGCGAAAGTATGCGAGATAAATACGGCGTAGCACAGGATAAATATTGCTATCCTGGTTCGGATGTTTTGTCGGCTAGAGCCTAAATTGCATCCAATCCTTCCAAACAGGTTCTAATCCTTGCCTTGCCATCGCGTTTATCACTTCTGGTACAGAGCGATTATCATCAATATCAAACTGATTTAATGCCTGTGAGGGTTTGCTGTATCCGCCAGGTTGAGTTTGCGACGCAGCACTCATCGATGTGATACCCAGCGGCATCACGCCGTCCCTAAATACTGCCGACTCGCGGGTGGACAGGGATAATTCTGCTTGCGGATTAAACAAGCGGTGAGCACATATCAGCTGCAGCAGATCTCGCTCGTTAGGTAGTTTGTTATTGGTAAGAACGTTGCCGCCAGTGCTATTACCTTCACAGCTTCTAAGACGCGGAAAGGCAATAGATACACGGCTTTGCCAATAGTACTGCTGGATTAGTTTGCCGTGAAGGGCGGTCATCGCACTATCAACCCGCCAGTCACCTAAACCTAGTAGCGCACCAATACCTATTTTATCGATACCCGCTTGCCCTATGCGGTCGCTGGCTTCTAATCGCCATAAAAAATCCTGTTTCTTACCCCGGGTATGGTAGCTGGCGTACTGTTGGGGCGAATAGGTTTCTTGGTATACCAGTACGGCATCTAACCCTAGATGTTTTAACGTTTGGTACTGTTCCCTTTTTAGCGGCTGCACCTCCATCATAAGGTAGCTTATCTTGTCGCGAATGGCGCTAAGGGTTTGTTCGAAATAATCCATGCCCACTTTAGTCTCGTGTTCGCCAGTTACCAGCAACATCTGAGAAAAGCCCATACCTTTAATAGCTTCAATTTCAGTGAGCGCTTCACTTATAGATAGGGTCTTGCGCTTTATTTTATTACTCATGGTAAAGCCGCAATAAGTACATTCATTGGCACACAGGTTCGACAGGTACAAAGGCACAAATAGCTGCATGGTATTGCCAAACCGGTGGCGGGTTAGTGCCTGCGCGCGACTTGCCATGGCTTCCAAGTAATGTGAGCCGGCTGGCGAGATAAGCGCCATAAAGTCATCAAGTGAAAGTGATTCTTTACCTAATGCGTGCTCAACATCACTCGCGGTTTTACTGTTAATTGACATAGCTAGATGAGTTAAGTCTTGCTGCATTAGTGCCTGTGCTACCTTCATACCGTTGGCTCCAAAAAGGCAGTAAGCGGACTAGAGGCCTGCGCAAAGTTGCTGGTAGCACCAAGCCCTGCTTCAAACGCTTTTCGGCCTGTTTCCACAGCATTTGCAAAGGCCGCTGCCATGGCAACAGGGTTTTGGGCAGTGGCAATAGCTGTATTCACCAACACCGCATCTACGCCCATTTCCATTGCCGCCATGGCTTCACTGGGTTTGCCGATACCCGCATCGACAATGACTGGAATAGTCGATTGCTCCACAATAATCTGCAAAAAAGGCTTAGTTTGTAAGCCCTGATTACTGCCTATGGGAGCACCTAACGGCATAACAGCGGCGCAGCCTACTTCTTCTAAGCGTTTACACAAAACAGGGTCTGCCCCGCAGTAGGGTAGTACGTGAAAGCCTTTTTTTACCAAGGTCTCGGCGGCATGAAGCGTTTCTATAGGGTCGGGCAGCAAATAGCGCTGATCAGGGTGAATTTCAAGTTTTATCCATGGGCTACCTAGCGCTTCATAAGAAAGCTCTGCTGCAAATATGGCTTCTTGGGCATTTTTAGCCCCCGATGTGTTGGGCAGCAGGGTAACTCCTAATTCTCGAAGGGCCGTTAGCGTTTCGTCTTGCGCGCTATTCATCGCCACGCGCTTCATTGCTAGGGTAACAATGTTACTTTGTGCAGCGGCCACTGCGTCTTTCATAGTGACGGCGTTGCTGAACTTCCCTGTGCCGGTTAAAAGGCGTGATGAAAAAGTGTGGTTTGCAAGCGTTAGCATATTAGCCTCCTGCAACTAGGGTGAAGATATCAACGGTGTCATTATCTTTAAGATAAGTGGTCGACCATTCTGTTTTACTCACTATGGCGGCATTTCTAGCAATGGCGGTACCGTCGTCATTCAATTTTTTAAGGGCGATTAACTCGCTAAGTGAAATAGGCGAGATCACGTTCATAGGTTGATTGTTTACGTTCACTTTAATTTGCGTCATTGCAAACCTCGCAAGTAGAAGAGGGGGGTAGCGCAAAGCTTTGTAGCGACCCAAGGCCTGCATTCCCAGTTAGGTAGTGTCCCCATTTAATGTCTGCGTCGAATCCTTTTGCTAAAAACAACAAAGCTTGCGTTGCCTGATGACAAGCAGCCATACCAACAACGGGGCCAAGTACGCCTTTGCTCATGCAGTCTTCACGCACGGAAATCCTGTTCACTAGGCACTCGTAACAACCACAGGAGTTTGAGTTTTGCGGCAAGTTCAGTGCTTGCCATGTAAGCCCGCTAGCAGCCGCAATAAAAAGCGGAATAGATGCACGGTAAGTCGCTGCATTAATCTGGCGCCTTACCGTCATGTTGTCGGTGCAATCCAGTACGCAAGTCGCTGACGAAATTAAAGTTGGTAAGTTGTTACTATCGGCAAAAAGGCTTTTAAATTGGATGTTTAAGTGAGAGTTAACTTTGCGAAGTTCGTTATAAAGCGACTTGGCTTTAAGCTCGCCTAAGTGCATTTCATTGTAGCTAACCTGGCGCTGCAAATTACTGATATCGACAGTATCGCCATCTATCAATGTAATATTGCCAACACCTGCGCCAGCTAGATAGCGGGCGGTTAAGCTGCCTAGGCCGCCTAGCCCCACAACCAGAGCGTGTGCGTTTGCCAAATTAAGCTGGCCGGCGTGGTCGACACAGTCGAGCAAGAGCTGCCTGCTGTAACGCTGTATATCTTGATGTTCAAGCTGGCGGTTAGCGAAGCCATTAGCGGGATTAACTGGACCTCTGGCGTTATTGACTGAGTCAGTCGCGGTACTATGTGTTGATTGACTATGCAAAACCCGCCTCCTGAGCCAGCGCTTTGTATGCTTGCAGCGGATGCTCTGCATGTGTAATAGCGCTCACAACTGCAATACCATTTACGCCGGTTTTCGCCACGTCACTTATACGCGATAAGTTAATACCGCCAATGGCGACGGTGGGTACGCCTTCACACAGCTTCACATATTTTGCCAAGCGCTCTACACCCTGGGGCTTAGACGGCATGTCTTTGGTATTGGTTGGAAATATATGACCAAGGGCAATGTAAGACGGGTTTAAAGCGCGAACACACTGAATTTCAGCGAACCCATGAGTTGAAATGCCCAGCCTTAGCCCGGCGCTTCGAATGGCGTTTAAATCTGCAGTGTGCAGATCTTCTTGGCCTAAATGCACGCCGTAAGCACCAAGCTCTATGGCTAACTCCCAGTGGTCGTTAATAAATAATTGGCAGTCAGTGTGTTCTACTAACTCCATTGCTTCTTTTATCTGTTGGCGAATAGCATATTGAGAGCCTTCTTTCACTCGCAGTTGGATGATTTTTACGCCCGTCGGCCAAAGCCGCGCAATCCACTCAACGCTATCTACCACGGGATAAATACCCAACTTAGTGTTGGTGAGTGCGGGGAAGAAAGCATTGCCTGCCAGTGTCGTTTCTACTCTTTTTTTGTTGTGTGGAGTTTTATCAACACCCGCAGCATTTCTTTTAGAAACAGTGTTACGGCAATGAAAACTAACCTGTGGAAAACTAGCCGCCTGTGCGGGAAAACCATTAGCCCTTGCGAAGTAAGCAGGCGGGCTAGCCGCTTTATGTCGACTCGAAGTAGTCGTGATGGGGAGGTTGTTATCAGATACGCCGAGCGTGTTATGTCTTACTTCACTCACATAAGCGTTCGCCAAGGTTAGCGCGTCTTCAATGCAATAGTCGTGAACAACAAATGCCGCAATGGCACTCGCTAACATACATCCTGTACCACGAAGATCACCTTTGCTGTTTTTTGGTTGTCTAAAATAAAGCGAGTGTGATGAGCAAAAATAGGTGTCGCATACCGTTTTTTGCCATTGTGCATGACCGCCTTTCACGTAAACGCTTTTTGCGCCTTTTCCAACAAGTCGATTTATTGCAGTTTGCAGGCTTTTATCATCGTTAACAGAGAGGTGGGTGAGTTTCGCGAGTTCATCAATGTTTGGCGTTACCAAATCTACCGTGGTTAACAGTTCGTTGATCACGCTTTCACTTAAGTCGCTCAGTACACCTCCAGATGAAGAGCACAACACAGGGTCCCATATTACAAAGGGGCGAGGGCTCACTAACGACTGCATACGGGCGCAAAGCAACAGTGCTTGTTCATCGTTTGCGATAGCGCCAATTTTAATAGCGCGTGGTGGCGTATCTTCGTAAAGCACTTGCCACTGCTGGTTCAATGCAGATGCACTCATACTTTCTTTGCTAAGCAGATGCTGGTTTGATTGCACAGTAAGTTGTGTGGTTAGCACACAGGCATGAACATTTAAATTGGCAAGCGTAATGGCGTCGCGGGTTATTCCCGCTCCGCCGCTTGAGTCAACGCCCCCTATGCACCATATCACCGGCAGCCTAATGCTAGGCGGCTCAAGTACGGGTGTGGTTAGGTGGCTGTTTGTCATGGCAACTCTACCTTGCTATCAGCGGTGTGATAGAGTTCAGCGCCCGATTGATTAAACGCATCGGCCATGTCTTTCATGCCTTTTTCTTTCTCAAACTCTTGCTGCTGCGTTTGTTTAGCCACATCGCGCACTTCCTGAGAAATTTTCATGCTGCAAAATTTAGGGCCGCACATAGAGCAAAAGTGCGCGACTTTGCCAGACGCCTGCGGCAAGGTTTCATCGTGATAGGCGCGCGCAGTGTGGGGGTCTAATGCAAGGTTAAACTGGTCTTCCCATCTGAATTCAAAGCGTGCTTTCGACATGGCGTTGTCGCGAATTTGTGCTCCTGGGTGGCCTTTTGCCAAGTCGGCTGCGTGGGCTGCAATTTTGTAAGTGATCAGCCCCTGTTTAACGTCTTCTTTGTTAGGCAGGCCTAAATGTTCTTTAGGTGTTACGTAACAAAGCATCGCGCAGCCGTACCAACCAATCATGGCGGCGCCAATACCTGAGGTGAAGTGATCGTAGCCTGGCGCAATATCTGTGGTGAGGGGGCCAAGGGTATAAAACGGCGCTTCGTGGCAGTGCTTAAGCTGCTCTTCCATGTTCGCTTTAATCATATGCATTGGCACATGCCCTGGGCCTTCAATCATTACCTGAACATCGTACTCCCATGCAATTTTCGTCAGCTCTCCAAGGGTACGTAATTCAGAGAATTGCGCGTCGTCGTTAGCGTCAGCTACGCTACCAGGGCGCAGGCCATCACCTAGCGACAGCGCCACATCGTACTTAGCGCAAATTTCGCAAATATCGTGGAAGTGTTCATACAAAAAGCTTTGCTGGTGGTGACTTAGACACCACTTCGCCATGATTGAGCCACCGCGCGATACAATACCTGTAACTCGCTTTGCGGTAAGGTGAACATATTCAAGCAGCACGCCAGCGTGAATGGTGAAGTAGTCTACCCCTTGCTCGGCCTGCTCAATTAGGGTGTCTTTAAACATTTCCCAGGTTAAGTTTTCAGCTACACCATTTACTTTTTCTAATGCTTGGTAAATAGGTACAGTGCCAAGAGGAACTGGGCTATTTCGCAGCAGCCATTCGCGGGTTTCGTGAATATTTCTGCCGGTAGAAAGGTCCATGATGGTATCTGCGCCCCAGCGCGTTGACCACACCAGCTTTTCTACCTCTTCTTCAATAGACGAGGTTACAGCTGAATTCCCAATGTTGGCGTTAATCTTCACTAAGAAGTTACGGCCAATAATCATTGGCTCTAATTCGGGATGATTGATGTTACACGGAATAATGGCGCGGCCTGCGGCTACTTCTTGGCGCACAAACTCGGGGGTGATGGTATCGGGTAAATTCGCGCCGAAGTGCTCGCCTTTGTGTTGCTGCGTTAGCTCTGCATCTTTAATGGCTTGGCGGCCCATGTTTTCGCGAATGGCAATGTATTCCATTTCCGGGGTAATAATGCCCTGCCTTGCGTAGTGCAGCTGGGTCACGTTTTTGCCTGCCTTCGCTTTTAGTGGTTTGCGGCTGCGGATAAAGCGGAAATCTTCGGTAAAAATGTCGTTTTCACGTTCTTTCGCAAAGCGTGATGACACGCCTGCTAGTTCGATAGTATCGCTGCGCTCCTCAATCCATTTTTGGCGAAGTGGGCTCAAGCCTTTGTGTACATCTATGTTCTCTTGTGGGTCGCCGTAGGGCCCAGAGGTATCGTACACTGGAATAGGCGGGTTTGGCTCTAAAATGGGGTTTTCTTCGGTACCACCGACTAAGCTGTCGTGCTGGTGAATAAGGCGCATGGCCACGCGAATGTCGTCGCGGCTGCCACACTCATAGTGACGTGTTGAATTTGGGTAAGCTTCGCCAGCGAGTTCATTGATGAATTGCTGCGCTTGTTGGCGTTGTTCGCGTCTGTTCGACATAGCATTTTACCTTTTAAATTTAGGTTCTAAAAATGCTTGTCAGGAGTGAAGGAGAATACAAAGTGTATGTGCAGAAGGGGCTATACCCGTTACGTTAGCGAGGTATTCAAATTAGGCTGCGATAATTACACGCTTAACCTGTGTTGATGTTAATCGGGTAACCCACTTAAACAACTGACTATGAGTGACTCACAGTGTCGTAAAGCGTGGTGTGTTTATCATCAACAGCTAATTAACTTCGCTTCACAATGCCAAGCTAGTGCTTGGTATTGCACACATTGTATTTTCTTGTTCCCTTCGCAGGTACTAGCCTGATCAGGTTCTACGGATCCCGCTTTCGCGGTCTCAGCTTACTGGGTTACCAGTGAAGCACTCCGACAAGTTGTTAGTGTCAATTCGGGCTGTTTGTTTTGTTGAAGCAGCCCGAATTGAGAATTCCTTTTTACTATATCTTCAATTTTACTAGCAATACAAGTACTACCAGAAAGCTAAACTAATATTCATTTAGCTTGCTAGCTGCTGACCTTCTTTGTAAAGCTGAAGTGCGGCGGCAGTATCGTGTTTGCGCTCGCTAATGGCAGAAAGCAGCAATAAGTCTTCCTTGCGCGATTTCATTTTTGAGGCTTTCAGCAAGGCTTTTTCCGCCAACACTTCATCGCCTGAATTGAACGCTACTTGGCCTAGTGTGGAATATAGCGACACGTTTTCTTCGTCTTGCTTTATCCAGCTTTCAAGCAAACGTAGCGATGGCGATGCATCAGGAATATTAAGCTGTGTGAACAGTGGAAACAGGGCGCTATTCGGGCCACGTTTTTGCCATTCAACTAGTAAATTCTGTGCGTCGGCATGCATGCCTTGGTCAAGCAACTGCTGAACATATGCAGCGCGATAAGCATCGTCGTGACGAAGCTTGCGAGGTAGGGTGTCCCAATACGATTTAAGCTCGACCGCACCTTGCTTACTGGCAATTTCTGCAAACTTTCCTTTGGCAATTCGCTGGCTCCACGTCGTGTAATCAGCTTTGGGTAATGCTTTACGCCAGCCTGATAAATTCTCCTCAAGCACTTGCCATTTACCTAGCTTGGCAAGAATTTGTGCTTTTAACTGCACAACTTGCTTGTTCTCGCGCTCTTGCTCGTCAAGCTCGTTAAGTTTTTCCAGTGCCGCATCGTACTTTTCTTCAGCCACGTCAATACGCGCGTGCATGACGGTTGCGGCTACTTTCGCTTTTGGAAAGTCAGTTGCCTGAACAAGGAAATAACGGGCTTTGGCTAAATCGCCGTTGGAAAAAGCAATTTGCGCTGACGCCAAATAGTTAACGCCTTCGAAATCGCCGTTGGTGGTTTTGCCTAAGGCTTTTTGCGCCGTATCAAAATCACCTGCAGCCATTGCGTGTAAGCCGTCGTAAAACGCACGCTTGCGTTTGCGCTCGCCCAAAGTGCCGAACCATTTATGTGAACCTGTGATCAGGCTTAACGCCCACAATACAAGTCGAGATAGTACGTACCAGGTAATGATGGCACCTATCAGTAAGATGCCAAAGCTGATTATATTCATCTCAACGGCAGTATTACCTAAAGAGAACAGTACGTAGCCTTGGTCACCTAACAACATTGGGCCAACAATGAGTGCAATAATGAATGCGGCTAATACCGCAAGGGCAATAGCTAACCATTTCATAGTGCGCTTGCTCCTTGTCCGAACACCTGCTTCACGCGACTATCCAGAAGTCGTTCTAGCGGTTTTTGTGACGCTAGTTCTGTTGGAATTGGGCGCGATACATCGGTAGCAATTAGGTTTTGTAGTGCATCTACAAAGCCGGTTACCTGGCTTTTTTCTGTGTCGAACTTTTCAATAATTAACGTTTGAGCATATTGAAGTGATTGGCTGTAAAGGCCAGCATCACCTTGAAGCGCCGCGGTTTGCGCGTGCATAAGCTGCAGGCGAAGCTGCTCTTTCGCTAGAAACTGTGCTTCTAATGAAAGCACGGGCTCTACAGGACCCTCAATGGTTTTAACCGTAAGAAAGTCGTTAACCAATGAGCGCCATACTTTTGCTAAGTTTTCCTGCCAGTCGTCAGCCGACTCTGACAAGGTCGTGTCTTCTGCATTGGCGTCTTCAGGCTTCTCGAAAGTATCAAGGGGAAGCCTATCAATTTGCGCAATCATGCCGGTAAGGGCCAGCGCTACTGAGCTTTGCGACACAGGGTTTAGCTGTTGAAGGGTTTGAATATCTTCAGCTAGTGTAGCGCGAACGGGCAGCACCGATGGGTCGGCCAACGACTTTAAGCGTTTATCCGCATTAACTAGCAGTAAAATTGCTGTGCGAACATCGTTTTCCAGCCAAAGTTTTCTACCCGCCATGCGTACCAAGTAATCAGCTTCAGCAATTAACCAGTCGGCAGGGCGGCGACCTTCCATATTGTTTAACTGTTGAAGCGTAGATTCTGCTTGAAGGCTAAGCTTTTCATTTTGTGTTTTAAGCTCGGATACCGTGCTTTGCAGTGCTTTGTTCGTTCGCGACATTGCTTCTAGCGACGCTAAAATGTCAGCACGCTCGCGCTCAATACTGTTTAACTTTGCGGTGTTGCTTTGCTGTGCGTTGGCGGAATCTGCGCTGGCCGATTGCTGCTGCATATAATACCAGTAACCTGCGCCAGCCATACCTAACACGGCCAAGAATAAGATGATGACGACGAACCACAACAGACCATTGCCTGATGATTTCTTTTGCTTAGCGCCAGATTCAGTCGATTCGCTCTGCGTGGCAGAAGACTCAATTACTTCTTTTTCAGCATCCACTTTTACGAGTTCCTCTTTTTGTGGGCTATTTTCATTATTGTTGGCCATTCAATACTCCCAGTTATCCTTTACCCAGGCGATGAGTGCCTGGTCGGTGGCTCGCTGACAAACCGCTACTTCCTTAACGCCTTTGCTGTTAAGGGTTAGGGCGATGCGATCACTCACTGTTAACCATTTAAAGGTTAATAGCGCATGACCAAATTGTTCTACCAGTTGCAGTGCCATTGCTTCGCTTGTAGCGATAATGCCGCTAACTTCGCCCATTTTCCACCGTTTTGTGTAAATTGGGCGTACAAGTTGCTCCCTTTTATAAACGCAAAAGCTATTTACTAAAGTACCTTTTTCGTCTAATCCTTTTGCGATGGCGTCTCGCCCACCTTCACCTTTAATAATAACGACATGCTGACAGTTTGCCTCATTAAGCTGATGCATTGCCAGTATACCTTCGGACGTATGGTTCTTTGGTGTGACTATTTGCACGGATGGCAGAGCTTCAAGTCCGGCTTGTAATTTTCTTGCGGTGGCATCGCCAACGGCAACAATTAGAGGCAAGGGAGAGGCTGATTCGCGCAGCCCTGAAATAACAGGCTCAACGGCGTATACGCTGGTAACGATAATTGCGTTTACACTATTGGACGCTAAATAGTCTGCAGCGGCTTTTTGTTCTGAAGAGATTTTAATAATGTCAGAAGTGGCTACCCCTACCGCATTAATGCCTGCTCGTTCGAAAGCCGAAGCACTCGCTTTCAACTTTGGCAGTGGACGCGTAAAAAGAAGCATTTGATCCAACTCTCATCCTTTTAAGTTTGCTGCGCATTTCTATGGGCATAGAAATGCGCGCTTCTATTAAATATAACTTAGTTATAAAGTGCTTTAAGGATTTCCCCAGCACCTTGCGCTAAAAGCGCTTCAGCCACTTCAATGCCTATATCCGTCGCTTTTTCGCGTGACGCTGTAGCTGACGCAAACAACAGTTCAGAGCCATCTGGTTTGCCAACCATACCAGTTAAGGTTAGTACGTCGCCATCAAGTGTGGCAAAGCTACCAATAGGTACTTGGCAGCCGCCTTCCAATCTCTCGTTCATGGCGCGTTCTGCAGTAACGCGTGTATTGGTGTCTGTATGGTTCAGCGCCTGTAGCAATTTAATAAGCTCTTCATCTTCGTTACGGCACTCAATACCTACGGCACCTTGTCCAACGGCGGGTAGTGAAATATCAGCAGGTAACGGCATGCGAATACGAGATTCCATTTCAAGGCGAATAAGGCCAGCAGAAGCTAAGATAATAGCGTCGTACTCACCTGCGTCTAGCTTGGCTAGGCGAGTATTCACGTTTCCGCGCAGGTCCTTGATGATAAGGTCAGGGCGATACTTGCGAATTTGGCACTGCCTGCGAAGGCTAGACGTACCTACCACTGCGCCCTGGGGTAGGTCATCTAAACTGTCGTGGTTATTTGAAACAAAAGCGTCGAACGGGTTTTCTCGCTCACAAATAGCGTGAAGGCCAAAACCTTCAGGAAATTCAACGGGTACGTCTTTCATAGAGTGCACGGCAATATCGGCACGGCCTTCAAGCATGGCAATTTCAAGCTCTTTTATGAAAAGTCCTTTACCACCAATTTTCGCCAGAGGTGTATCTAAAATTTTGTCGCCCTGCGTGCTCATAGGCACAAGCTCAACGGTCATTGACGGATAATGCTCCAACAATTTTGCCTTCACATACTCTGCTTGCCAAAGAGCTAAAGCACTTTTTCTAGTAGCAATTCGAACGGTGCGGGTAGTGTTGAGGTGACTCATGGCTATTCCAAACTATATAAAAAGAAACTAAAACGAAGTATCACATAACGTCATACGATATACCCCGTAGTATACGCATTTTCTGTATTAATGTTTGAAATTAGGCGCAGTTTTCTCCTTGGTTATTATTGAACATTCAGTCTATGCTGAAAGGAATAATGGTTAATTAGTTTTAAATGCGGAGATAAGTCTTTTTATGGACAGTTCGTCGTTGCGTCAATTACTTAGAAGTGCTCAACAAGATGAAGCGGAAGCAAAACGAAGGCGCTTAACGCTATATTTCATATCCTATGTTGGTGGCACCATTATGGCGTTTATGGCGTGGATCAACATGGGCACAAACAACCCATTGCTCGTAGGAACGCTGGCGGGGTCAGCTGCTTTTGTGTACGCCAATGTGGCGTTATCCCATATGTTCCCTCGCGTTGATGTCTTCTTTTATCTTGCAGGCTTAGTGGTAGCATTTACCATAAACGGCTTGGTTTACACCGGCGGCCTCAATAACACCGGGCTTTATTTTATCTTTCCCCTGCTTTTTATTCAGATAATTGTTGTGCGTTTTAAGCCCGCGATGGTTTACGTGGCAGTAACTCTGGGTATCACTATTTTTATGCTCTACAATCAAGAAAAAATAGTAGCAGAGTACCCAGCAGAACATGTTTCCCGTTTCCTAATCGCCACGTTCAGTTTCATTTGCGTCGCCTTTATAGGTGAAAATTTCTGGCATCAAAGCAGAAAAGAAATGCTGCGTGAAAATTTAGAGCGCATGCGTCAGGCTAATACCGATCCACTTACAAAACTTCCCAACCGGCGGTTTCTTGAAGCTGTTTTTTTTGAACGCGCAATGCAAGATCCCGGTGCTCATTTCCCTTTAAGTGCGGTGGTGGTAGATATTGACCATTTCAAAACAATCAACGATACCTATGGCCACGATATAGGTGACGAAGTGCTTATACACATCACTCGCCTAATGAAAGAAGCAGTAAGAACTACTGACGTGGTGGCAAGAACCGGTGGTGAAGAGTTTTTGGTCCTATTCCCTCATGCGACGTTGAGCCAAGCGGTAAAATTAGCGGAAAAAATAAGGAAGGTGGTTGAAGCTAATCCGTTTGTAGAGGGTGATGTGAATCACTCGATAACCGCAAGCTTTGGTGTAGCCACAGCGCTTACTGATACAAACTTGCACGCTTGTTTGAAGCAGGCCGATGACAACCTTTACAAAGCTAAAAATGCGGGGCGCAACAGAGTCGTCGAATAGTTTTGGAATAAACGTGAAATAAAGAAGAGACGGAAGGCGCGACTTTGCAATCGATAGACGTGTAGCCACTTACGCTAAGAAATAGCTGGCTAATGTTGCTTCACCAGCTCTTTCTTTTGTTTAAATACTAGGGCCTGTATATGGTCTCCCCCGTTAT
>NZ_CACSIH010000168.1:0-554 GCF_902705805.1 Alteromonas alvinellae
TGAAAAGCAATTTATCCCTTTAGATAGCGAACTCTATATCAGTCGAGTTAAATCACAACCTCTGACCAAAGCCTTTGCCGATGGTCGCAGTATCGCCGCAAAACGTTATCGTGATGCGCAGTCAATGACTAAACCGGAGATGGTCCATGGCATGATTAAGCGAGCCGATCGGTCCGGCATTCATGCACAGTATTTTTTAGCCGATTCATGGTTTGCCAGTAAGTCCATGCTGGCCTTTATGGAAGCGCAATCGTTAGTCTCCATTGTCCGTATGAAGAAAAATAAAATGAGTTACCGCGTGGCCGGTAGTGACAAGGTTCTCTCAACAGCGGCTGAGCTATACCAACATCACATCAAAGGCCAATGGCAGAAGGTTAAGGGCAGGCCATACCAGTCTAAGGCGATCACCGTTGAGTTGAATCTAGCACAAACCCTCGATGCACCTGATCACTGGATCAAGGTCAAGCTGCTGTTTGTACGTGGCGTTAACGAAGAAAAACAGCGTGCTGGAAAGCATGATTGGGCCTTGTTTTTATCCACCGACACTCACCTCA
>NZ_CACSIH010000169.1:0-390 GCF_902705805.1 Alteromonas alvinellae
GATTTAAAGCGCGTATACCGCTCAGCAACAGAAGATGAAGCTCTGCTTGAACTAGAACGGTTTGCTGAAACATGGGACGGCCAGTACCCTCAAATTGCTAAATCATGGCGGACGCACTGGCATAATCTCAACACCTTATTTAATTACCCAGAGGACATCCGCAGGGCAATTTACACCACCAACGCCATTGAGTCGTTGAACAGCGTTATCCGCAAAGCTATTAAAAAGCGGAAAATCTTCCCCAGCGATGATTCAGCAAGAAAAATGGTGTACCTAGCAATAAAAGACGCCAGTAAGAAATGGTCGATGCCGATTCAAAACTGGCGTCAGGCGATGAGTCGATTTATTATCGAGTTCGAGGAACGCCTCGAAAAGCATATTAACTAATGG
>NZ_CACSIH010000170.1:0-2494 GCF_902705805.1 Alteromonas alvinellae
CGCCCCAAAGCTTAGCGTTAGCCGCTACTTGTAAATCCAGCCTTTCACTTCTCTTTTTTAGTGGTAATATCAAATCATACCCAATGGGAGTTATTTTATGTCTGATGCATTGAAAGTGATGCTTGAAAATATCGAGCAACTCAGTACTAAAGAGAAAGCACTTGCTGCCCACTGTCTTTTAACGGCTATGGATACCAAGATTGATAGCGATGTGGAATCCGAGTGGGTAAAACTTGCGGAATCTCGCAGCGCAGAGCTAGAGTCTGGTGCGGTAAAAAGCATTAGTTGGGAAGAGATAGAAAAGGATCTTAATTAAAAGATGCTGCCTGTTTCCTTTCACCCGGAGGTTAAAAGGGAAATAAAAGAGTCGTTTGATTGGTATCAAGAACAGTCATTGGGTTTGGGTCACGAATTTACTCAAGAACTCAAGGAAGCCATCGATTCAGTTAGCTCTTTGCCATCGGCATGGGCAAAAATGGGGCAAACTCATCGACGCTTTGTCTTAAGCAGGTTCCCATACTCTATTATTTATAAAATTATCGAAAACAGGGAAATTAGTGTGGTAGCTATTATGCATAACCACCGAAAACCAGGGTATTGGCACGAACGCGGCTAACAAGACGCTCAAGCCACTCCCTCCGGTCGCTGGGACACTACCATGCGGGCTAACTCACTTC
This sequence comes from Alteromonas alvinellae, assembly GCF_902705805.1. Taxonomy (NCBI): domain Bacteria; kingdom Pseudomonadati; phylum Pseudomonadota; class Gammaproteobacteria; order Alteromonadales; family Alteromonadaceae; genus Alteromonas; species Alteromonas alvinellae. The sequence goes on from NZ_CACSIH010000170.1 coordinate 678, forward strand.
GTTCGGATTATAGCCCACACGCTAGCGCCCCTTAGCTTAGTGTTATGTGCCTCAGGAGTAATTTTGAGATTTCTAGTCATAGCTCTTTCTTTTTTAGTTTGGTCATGTAGTGAGTCTACGAATAAAGCGAACGAAGATTTAATCGGTACATGGATAATTAACCATGACTCAAATAGCATAGATTATAGTTTGATCGAGTATGAAAAGTCTGGTGACAAATGTGAAATTACCTTTTCATTAGTGAACTCATTGGAAGTTGAGATGTATTGGAATAAATGGGAAATTGTAGATGGAGTAATACATTCAACCATGTATAACACCACTTCATTTATCGAGTTTGGCTATGAAATTCAGGATAGAATTTTGAAATTAAACACCGGTGAGCTATTTGTAGATATGATCGTCCCTGAAGGCGATTATCAGACTGAATATCATTATAAGAATAAGGAAGCCGCGCCAGGGCAAATCTGCAATACCGTCAAAAAGGTATTCAAATTCAAAAGCAAAGAAATAGATAATTCCGGCACATAACAAACCGCTGTAGCCGGTCGCAAGCTCCCTGGGACAATAACACGTGGGCTCAGTCGCTTCGCTCCAATTTTAGCCCACGTGTTATTGCCCCTAAGCGGGGCGTTATGCATCTTACAAGGAAGATTTATGTATATTGTTGCTGGAAACCCAAATGAAGAATATTTTGCATCAGCAGTTAAAACCGGTGTTCTAGTAGCTCCAGACTTTATTAATTGCTTATCCCCGGGAGCTCAAGCCTTGTCGCCTTACGCCATTGCTCATAAAGATAAGGAGAAAGAGCAAGTCTTTGAGTCAGTAAGGTTGCAGAATTATAAAGATAAGCCAAGAAGGTTAGGTTCACTTTTTTTATTCAATAATCTCAGCTCAGCTAAGCTTGCGAATGACAAATGGTGGGATGGCACCAAGAATCTATATTACGTTGATGTGCAACACAAGCTATTTGAATTGGTATGTGATTCGAAATGGCTCGACTTCCCTAGACAAGAGTGGATTTCTAGCGCTCATGAATATTTCAAAGGTAATATGACCAAATCTCCATTAACTGAAGTTTTATTCATTGGTTCCGTAACTCTCGAGGCGGAAATACCAGATGCATAACAACCCAATCAACACACTCACTTCGCTCGCTGGGACGCATACACGCGGGGCGGCTTCGCCATTATGCCCCACGTGCCTGCGCCCGTTATTGGAAAGTTATGTGCTAATCAATATTCAACATTTCCCATAGTTTTTTCTTGAAATCTATCACCTTGTATTTCTCCATAAAAATGGAAATTATGAAGCCCAATAACGGGAGCGAGAAGAATAAAATTTGCAACTTAGTCATTTCTGGAGAATATATAAAATACAACCAACCTAAAGTTAGACCGAGCATAAGATACACTGGTAAAAGAAAAATATTGTGAAGCTGAAGCATAACCTGATCTAAGTGCTCAAAGCTCTTAATTTTCCACGCTCGACTAAATAAATAACCTATTGAAAGGAGAACTGACCAGTAAATGGTATGTGCAAGCAAAGAACTTTCATAATCTCTAAAAAATTGAGCCTTATGTTGTTCAACAGCTCCAGCAAAGAATAACGTCCATAAAATAAGGACTATTTTAAATATAGCTAGCGAACCTCTACTTTTTAAAAAGTTAAAATTCATAGTTATTTTATTTTTCCGATTCAACAAACTTTGATTTATAGTACTAGTTAGCACGCACATAACAAGCACATTAAGTCGCTCGCAGGCTCGCTGGGACAGTAACACGTGGGCTCTGTCGCTTCGCTCGGATTTTAGCCCA
>NZ_CACSIH010000170.1:2502-2880 GCF_902705805.1 Alteromonas alvinellae
TGCCCCTTATGTGGGTGTTAGTGGCCATATGAAAATGGAGACAGCAGTGGAAATAGATGAAGATAAAATCGATGAAGCGGCACTTGCTCTGTTTTACCTTACTCTGCACGACAAGTTAGGTAGGGCTTGGAAGCAAATAGATTGGAGTATCACCGACCGACTTTATGAAAAAGGTTATATTCACGACCCTGTTGGCAAATCAAAGTCTGTTGTTTTAACTGAAGAAGGGCTCGCCAAATCAGAAGAGCTATTCAAAAAGTTATTCGTCAAAAGTGAGTGAGTATTGTGCGCATAACTCAGCTGTTACTCTAGGATGTATCAGCGTGGCAACTAACAAGCCAATTAACGCACTCACTTCGTTCGCTGGGACGCATACAC